>CAMDCC010000116.1 GCA_945889545.1 Bifidobacterium breve
CACCGTCTCGACGGTGCGGAGGATCTCTCGGCTCTTTGCTGCGGTGACGAGCAGATAGAGCGACTCCGGGGTCGTGACCACGAAGCTCGGCGGATGCCGCAACATCGCGGCGCGCTGCGAACTGGTGGTGTCGCCGGTGCGCACCGCAACACCCAGCGCCGGCGCGTCGAGCCCGAGCTCGGCGGCAACCGCAGCAATCTCGGCGAGTGGCCGTTCGAGGTTCTCCGCGATGTCGACGGCCAGCGCCTTCAACGGCGACACGTACACGACGCGCGCAACGTCTTCGACGGCCTCACCCGCTTCGTGCGCACGGTAGAGCCGATCGATCGCGACGAGAAAGCCGGCGAGGGTCTTGCCCGAGCCGGTGGGCGCCGCGATCAGCGTGTCGGAACCCGCCGCGATGTGCGGCCATCCGTCGCGCTGCGGGATGGTCGGCCCCTCGGGGAATCGCCGCTCGAACCAGGCGGCGACCGCTGGGTGAAAGCCCGTCAGGGAGCCGGCGACTTCGAGCCGAGGCAGGCGCGGAAAAGCGACGATTGCCATGCCCGTTCATACTCCCCCGTGCGTGTGACAGGCTCGTCCCGACAAGAAGGAGGGCCCCCATGGGACTGCTCGACAAGGCAAAGGAAGCGGCCAAGACCGTTGGCGAGAAGGCCAAGGAAGGCGTCGAGGCCGGCAAGGACAAGGCCGACGAGGTCAAGACGAAGCGCCACATCAGCGACCTCAAGGAAGAGCTGGGCGGGATCGTCTACTCACAGCACTCCGGCAGCCCGGCGGCGAACGCCGACGGCGAGATCGCCCGGATCGTCGGCGAGATCAAAGAGGCGGAAGCCCACCTCGCCGAATAGCGACGACTCCATGGTCAGCCGGGAGTTGGCGGTGGCGGCGGCCGGAAGGTCGTCGCGATCGCTGCGTCCTCTGATAGCACTTACCAGGAATATTGCTATCATCGCTGGATGCGTCAGCTGATCACCCGCATCGACGAGGCGTTGCACACTCGCTTGAAGCGGCACGCCGCCGCCTCGGGAACGTCGGTGAATGCGATCGTCACCTCAGCCATCGAGGGTGTCCTGACCACCCCCGAAGACCGCGGTGAGGCCGTTCGTCGTCGGCTTCGGAGCCTCGGACTGCTGGCTGACATCACGCCGCCGCCGGTTCCCCCCGATCGAGCCTCAGTCATCGAATCGCTGCGGGGCCGAGGCACGATCGCTGACCTGATCGAGGGCGACCGAGACGGCCGGTGACCACGCTCTACTTCGACGCAAGCGCACTCGGTGGCGCCTACTTCCCTGATGAAGCGAACCATCCCGAGCTCCGCGCTCTCGTGTTCGGCGGCGAACACGACGTCGTGACGTCCGTCCTCACCCGAGTGGAGCTCTCGAGCGCGATCAGAAGTGCATCTGAAGCCGGCCGCGTGCCTGATCCCGACCTTCTCTGGCGCACGATCGATGCCGACCTCGGACCCACAGGACCTATCGGCGTCATCGCACTGCGCGCCGAGGCGATCCTCCTGGCTGCGACGACCGTGGTGCGCCGACTCCGTGTTCGCACGCTCGACGCCATCCACCTCGTGGTCGCACTGGAAGACGCAACGCGCGTTGCCGCCCCCGAGGCGCTCGAGTTCGCCACACTGGATCAGCGTCAAGGAGCCGCGGCAGAAGCTCTCGGCCTCGTGGTGCACCGCTTCGCAGCCTGACCCCGATCAGATCGAGGCGCTCGGGCGCGTTGCGAGGAACTTGCCGAGGATCATGAGCGCGCTGACCGCTGCCGAGATCGGGAGGCCGACACTCGGCTGCGGACCCCAGAGGTTCGGAAGGTCAGCGAGCCACCACGCGACCGCAGTGCCGATCCACACCGGCGCTGCGAACCAGACCGCGCGTTCGGAGTTCCGCGTGGACAGCGCGCCGACTGCCGCGACTCCCACGTCGATCGGGAAGAAGACGGGGAACACGACCAGCACCGCGCCGCCCGACGTGGCCACGCCTTTGCCACCGCGGAAGCGTGTCCACACAGGGAAGATGTGCCCGGCGATCCCCGTGGTGGCGCCGGCGTACGCGCCCGCGTCACCGCCGATGAGCCAGCCGAGGAGCGCGGCGACTGCGCCCTTGATGATGTCGACGAGGATGACGAGCACGCCCCACTTGGCGCCCACCACCTTCATCGCGTTCAACCCGCCGGGGTTGCCGCTTCCTTCGGCGCGGATGTTGACCCGCCCACGGGTGGCGAGACGTGTGACGAGATCAGCCGTCGGGAACGTCCCGACGAGATATCCCGCCAGCGCAACTGCGACCGCGAGCGCGACGTCCTCCACGCGGCAGAGGCTATTGGGCTTCTAGAGGTAGTAACCGATCACGTCGAGGATGAAGTTCGTGCTCGAACCCGACGGCACCGCCGGCGGCGGCGCCGGTCAGTCAGCCGCCGGAGGCGTCCTGGGGTCGGATCTTGCCTTCGCCGATCCAGGGCATCATCGAGCGCAGCTCGGCACCGACCTCTTCGATCGGGTGCTGCGCCGACAAGCGCCGCAGCGCGTTGAACACCGGGCGTCCGGCCTGGTTCTCAAGGATCCACTCCTGGGCGAACTTGCCGCTCTGGATCTCACCGAGGATCTTGCGCATCTCCTCGCGTGTTTCCTCCGTGATGATGCGCGGTCCGCGCGTCATGTCGCCGTACTCGGCGGTGTCGGAGATCGAGTAGCGCATGTTGGCGATGCCACCCTCGTAGATGAGGTCGACGATGAGCTTCACCTCGTGCAGCGTCTCGAAGTACGCCGACTCGGGTTGGTAGCCCGCGTTCACGAGCGTCTCGTAGCTCGCCTTGATGAGCTCGGTGAGCCCGCCGCAGAGCACGACCTGCTCGCCGAAGAGATCGGTCTCGGTCTCTTCCTCGAACGTGGTGTCGAGCACACCGGCACGCGTCGCGCCGATCGCCTTGGCGTACGCGAGCGCCGTCTCTTTGGCCTTGCCCGTCTCGTCGGCCGACACCGCCACGAGTGACGGCACCCCGCCGCCTTCCTCGAAGGTGCGGCGCACGAGGTGACCCGGACCCTTCGGGGCGATCATCCACACGTCGATCCCCTTCGGCGGCTTGATCTGGCCGAAGTGGATATTGAACCCGTGCGCGAACGCGAGCGAGTCGCGGTCGTCGAGGTTCGGCTCGATGTCTTCCTTGTAGACGCGTGCCTGCTCGGTATCGGGCAGCAGCACCATGATCACGTCGGCTTCCTTCACCGCGGCGGCGGTGGGGAGCACCCGCAGCCCGGCTTCCTCGGCCTTGGCCCACGACGTCGAGCCCTCGCGGAGCCCGACGCGCACGTCGACACCCGACTCCTTGAGGTTCAACGCGTGCGCGTGGCCCTGCGAGCCGTAGCCGAGCACGGCGACCTTGCGGCCCTGGAGCAAGCCCAGGTCAGCGTCGGCGTCGTAGTAGATGGTTGCGGGCATCAGTGATCTCCTCGTAGGCGATGAACAGGTTACGCCGGGCGGGTCTTCACCGACCGAAGGCGAGCCGGACGGCGAGCCAGCTTCGGCAATGCGATGAGCCCCGTGCGTTGCAGCTCGACGATGCCGAACGGCGTGAGCAGGTCGGTCATCGCATCGAGCTTGTCGGGACGACCGGCCACCTGGATGGTGATCGACTCGAAGCCCACGTCTTCGATCCGAGCCTCGAAGATCGAGGCCAGCTCGGTGATCTGCGAGCGCGCGTCCGACGCAGCTTTCACCGTCACGAGCATCAGCTCGCGCTCGACCGCGTCGTCGGGGTGCATCTCCATGACCTTGATCACCGGGATGAGCTTGTGGAGCTGCTTGGTCACCTGCTCGAGCGGCGCGGACGCCGCGTCGACCACGATCGTCATGCGGCTGAAGCGCTCGTCCTCGGTCGGGCTCACGGCGAGCGACACGATGTTGAAGCCGCGCCGAGCGAAGAGCCCAGCCACTCGACTGAGCACGCCGAACTTGTTCTCGACGAGGATCGAATAGATGTGGTGTTGGATGTCGCCTTGCATGGTCACCCTCTCTGGTCGATTCCGCTGCGGTGTCCCGGCTCGCCCCATCGGGTCGCTCCGTTCTGCCGTCCCGCTCGTCCGAGCACGTCTTCGCTTCGCTCCTTGGCCACTCCTGCGCTGTATCTCCTAACGCTCCCCGTAGGTGTCGTGCGCGGGATCGAGGATGATCTCGTCGTTCGATTTGCCGGCCGGCACCATAGGGTACACCTTCTCCCGGTAATCGGTCCGGAAGTCGATCACCACCGGACGATCATCGACCGAGTTCGCCTTCTCGATCGCCGGCTCCACTTCTTCCGGCGAATCCACGCGGATGCCGACGCATCCCATCGCCTCGGCCCACATCACGTAGTCGGGCAGATCGGGCGATAGGTACACCTCGCTGTAGCGCTCCTCGTAGAAGAGCTCCTGCCACTGCCGCACCATCCCGAGATACGCGTTGTTGAGAATTGCGATCTTCACCGGGATCCGCTCCGAGCTCGCGGTCACGAGCTCCTGTGCGGTCATCTGGAAGCAGCCATCACCATCGATGGCCCACACCATGCGATCAGGCATCCCGACCTTGGCGCCGATCGCTGCCGGCACCGCGAAGCCCATGGTGCCGAGCCCGCCCGAGTTCACCCACGTGTACGGGTGGTTGAACTTCCACCGCTGACTCGTCCACATCTGGTGCTGGCCCACACCCGACGCCACGATCGTGTCGTCGGGCGTGTGGTCGCGCAGCTGGTCGATGCAGAACTGCGGCTTGAGCGGCCCGTCGGGCTGCTGGTCGTAGACGAGCGGGAAGTCGCGCTGCCACTCGCGCAGACGCGTGTGCCACTCGTCGATCGACGGCCACGCCGCGCCGTCATCGGCGTGCTTGGCCTTGTTGGCCGCCACGGCCTTCACCATCTCTTCGATCACAAGTCGGCAGTCGCCCACGATCGGCACGTCGGGTTGACGCACCTTGCCGAGCTCGGCCGGGTCGATGTCGACGTGGATGATCTTGGCTTCGGGCGCGAACCCATCCACCTTGCCGGTCACGCGGTCGTCGAAGCGCGAGCCGAGCGCGATGAGCAAGTCGGCCTGCTGCATCGATGTGACCGCCGTGTAGTTGCCGTGCATCCCGGGCATGCCCAGGCACAGCTCGTGGTCGTCGGGGAACGCACCGCGCGCCATCAGGGTGGTCACCACGGGGAAGCCGGTGAGCTCCACCAGCTCGCGCAGGGCCTCGGCGGCGCGAGCCTTCAAGATGCCGCCACCGGCGTAGATCACCGGGCGTCGCGACTCCGACATGAGCCGCGCCGCATCCTTGATCTGCTTGGCATGGCCCTTCATGGTCGGCTTGTACCCGGGCAGGTCGACGCCGTCGGGCCAGTACCAGTCCATCTGCTGGTTGGCGATGTCCTTCGGGATGTCCACGAGCACGGGTCCGGGCCGACCGGTCGTCGCCACATGGAACGCCTCACGCACGATGCGCGGGATGTCCTGGGCGTCGGTGATCAGCCAGTTGTGCTTCGTGACGGGCATCGTGATGCCCACGGTGTCGCACTCCTGGAACGCGTCGGTGCCGATGCTGGCGTAGGGCACCTGGCCAGTGATCACAACGATCGGTATCGAGTCCATGTAGGCGTCGCACAGCGGCGTCACGATGTTGGTGGCCGCCGGGCCGCTCGTCACCATGGCCACGCCGGGCCGTCCAGTGGCGTGGGCGTACCCCTCGGCCATGTGGCCGGCGCCCTGTTCGTGGCGCACGAGGATGTGGCGGATCGACGAGTCGATCAGAGGGTCGTAGACCGGAAGGATCGCGCCGCCGGGGAGGCCGAACATGACCTCCACGGCCTCGTGCTCGAGGCTCTTGATGAGGGCTTGGGCGCCGGTGATTCTCATTGCTTCGTCAGCTTTCGGGATCGAGGGCCCTCAGAGAGGGCGGTGGGAAGAGGGCGGTGGAAAGGGCCGGGATATCAAAAGCCCCTCGCTTTGCGAGGGGCGGGAGAGCGCACGCGCGCGTGGAGGCGGGCGTGCGCTACATAACTACTACGAGGAGGTCGGTGGTCTTCACAGTCTGAACAGTCTGACCGATCCGGCCCCGCCACGCAAGGGATTCTGACAATTCCCATCGTTGGCCGACCCCTTCAGCCCCCCTCATGGAGCGCCGATATGTGAGGGTGACCCAGGGCCGACTCCAGGTGAGGCCATGAGCGACCAGCACGAGATCAACGTCACCGACGCCGACCGGGCCGCCGCCCGGGAAGATGTGCTCAGAGCCTCACGCGGCACGACGGCAGGCGGGATCACGCTCGTTGCCATCACCAACTTGCTCGGCGCCGTGGTGGCCCAAGCCGCATTCCCCCGGCTGAATGGCATGGTCGAGGCGCTCGTGACCGCGGGCTTCGCGGTCCTCTTCGCCACTCCGTTGCTGATCGGCATGGCGAGCATGGCCAAGTCGAAGAGCATCGTGCACGGGAGCCAAGGCGCTGCTCAAGACCGCGTGATGCGCGACGACGCCCGCCGCCGCGAGTACGAGCGGCGCCTCAACCGAGCCCTCGAGATGTCCGACGAGGAGCCGGCCGCGTTCGATGTCATCGAACGTGGCCTCACGACTGCCGCGCCGAGCTGGCCGGTCGAGCTGCTGCTCGCCGACAACAGCCACGCGCACCTCGACCGCGTGGTGACGAGCCTCCCCGAAGGGACCGGCGTACCGGGGTGCTCGGTCGCATCCCCCGACGACTGCGTCGCCGCACGCCGCGCGCAGACCCAAGTGTTCCCCGACAGCGAGGAGCTCGACGCGTGCCCGCTCCTCCGTGGCCGAGACACCGGGCGTTGCTCGGCCGTCTGCGTGCCCGTTTCGATCATGGGCCGCACGGTAGGCGTGGTGCACGCGATCGGGACGGTGGATGCACCCGTCGACGCCGCCGCGATCCACTCCCTCCAGACGCTCGCGAACCAGGCCGGCAACCGCTTGGGCATGCTGCGCGTCATGGCCGAGACCACCGTGCAGGCAGCCACGGACGGTCTCACCGGTCTGATCAATCGCCGCACACTCGAGAACCAGCTGCGCCACATCGTCAACGATGGCGGCGAGTTCACGTTCGTAATGGCCGACCTCGACCACTTCAAGGACCTCAACGACACGTTCGGCCACGAGACTGGCGACCGCGCGCTGCGGATGTTCGCCGACACCGTGAAGAACGAGCTCCGGGCCGCCGATCTCGCGTGCCGCTACGGCGGCGAGGAGTTCGCGATCGCCCTTCCCGGTGCCGAGACCCACGATGCCATCGAAGTCGTCGAGCGCATCCGCCAGGCGCTGGCCCACGCCACTGGCCGTGGCGATGCACCACTGTTCACGGCGAGCTTCGGCGTCGCCCACTCGAGCGACGGTGCCGACTTGAAGGAAGTGGTCGAGAAGGCCGACAGGGCGCTGTTTGCAGCCAAGGTCGCCGGCCGCGACCACACATGCCTCGACGGGCACGCCATGCCCGTCGCCCCGACCCTCACCGCGCTGGGCTAACCCACCCATTCTGGAGACCCAGGGCACCGGTTCCCGGGGTTGTCGATCTCCAGAATCAGGTCTGGTGGATCGGGCACGAGTAGGTGGTGCGGCCGCCGACGGTCCGACGTTGGAGCGGGGTGCCGTCCTTCGGGCAGTGACCGCCAGGGAGTCGGGACGGCATCAAGTCGCCGGTGTGCGAGCCACCTCTGCGTCCGAGCACGCGCAACATTGTGCTGATCGTGCGCCGGAGCCTCACCTGCTCACCCGCGTCGAGCGAGTCGGCTGGACGGGCCGGGTCCAGCCCTGCGCGCCACAGTGTTTCGTCGACGAGCAAGTTGCCGAGACCGGCGATGCGCGCCTGATCCATGAGCACGGCCTTGAGCGGCGCGCGGCTTCGCGACACCACCGATCGCAGCTCTGCGAGCGTGAGGTCGAACGCATCTACACCGAGCCGCTCTTCGTCGGGGTCAAGCTCGACGGCGCCAAGCCGACGCGGGTCGCGCATCACGAGGTGCCCACCGTCGGCAAACTCGATGGTGAAGCGGTGCCACTGGGGGTTGTCGCGATTGCTCGCATAAAGGAGCGGGTCTCCCGCCGCCTCGCCGTCGATCAGCACGCGACCGCTCATCCCGAGGTGCAGTCCCAAAACCTGGTCGCACTCGCTGACCAGCCGGGTTACCCGGCCAGCGTCGTTCGGAACGCTCGTTGCTCCTGCGAGCTCGCTGCGCTCGCCGCCCATGTCGAGGAGAAGCAACTTCCCGCGCCGACGCGCCTTGGCAATGTGCCCACCGATCAGCGCGGCCTTCACGCCCAAGGGTGTGAGTCCACGCTTCAAGTACCAAGCATCGGGCGCGACGACCGCGGCAATCGGCCGGTTGAGCCCCTTGGCATCGATGAGCACTCGCGCCGTCTCGACCTCGAGGATCTCCGGCACCCAGACTCGTTCCTGTCAGG
>CAMDCC010000117.1 GCA_945889545.1 Bifidobacterium breve
ACCCACTCCCGGTGAAGTTGAGCTGGCCGAGGCGATCGCTGATCGGGTGGCGTCGGTCGAGACGGTGCGCCTCGTCTCTACGGGCACCGAAGCGGCGATGACCGCGGTGCGTCTCGCCCGCGGCACCACCGGGCGCACGAAGATCCTGAAGTTCGCGGGCTGCTACCACGGGCATCTCGATGCGCTGCTCGTGGCGGCGGGAAGTGGTGTGGCAACGCTCGGCCTTCCCGGTTCGGCCGGCGTTACCGAAGGCACGGTGGCCGATACCGTCGTCGCTCCCTACAACGACGTGGCCGCGCTCGACGAGGTGTTCGCCCGCGACGGCCAGGACCTCGCGGCGGTGCTCGTGGAGCCGGTGGCGGCCAACATGGGACTCGTCCCGCCCGCCCCCGGGTTCCTCCCGTACCTGCGCGACCTGTGCTCGCGCCACGGCGCGCTGCTGGTGTTCGACGAGGTGATCACCGGGTTCCGGGTCGCGCTCGGCGGTGCCCAGGCGCGCTACGAGATCACGCCCGACCTTTCCATCTTCGGCAAGGTGATCGGTGGTGGTCTCCCACTCGCTGCGGTCGGTGGCCCGGCTGCGGTCATGGACCACCTCGCGCCGCTGGGCGACGTGTACCAGGCCGGCACGCTCTCGGGGAACCCGCTCGCCACCGCCGCCGGGCTCGCGGTGCTCGCCGAGCTCGACGACGGCTCGTACGCCGTGCTCGAGCGCGCCGCCACCCGCTTGGCCGACGGCCTGCACGAGGTGCTCGCGGCCGCCGACCTCGAAGTGCAGACGCCTCGCGCCTTCACGATCGGCGGCCTGTTCTTCTCAGCTACCGAGGTGCGCGACTACGACGACGCCAAGAAAGCCGACGGTGAGCGGTACGCGAAGTTCTTCCACGCGATGCTCGACCGCGATGTGTTCCTCGCGCCGAGCGCCTTCGAGTCGATCTTCCCGAGCCTGGCCCACACCGACGCCGACATCGACCGAACGATCGAACTCGCTCACGAGGCAGCCCGCTCGATCGCCTGATTCCTAGGAGACGATCCGGTGAGCCGCTTCCGGTTCGTCGAGGAGCATCGCGGCCTCTATGAGGTCAAGCGGTTGTGTCGAATCCTCGAGGTATGCCGCTCGAGCTCCTTGTCGACGATCCACCCGAGCGTTCTCACGGATGTTCTAACGAACGTGCCGCAAGCACGCGGATCTGGCGGCACGGACCAACACGCGAATCCTCGTCTGACCTGCGGCGATGCGATCAAGCGACACGAGTCGAACAGCTCTGAATTGCTTGAGGGGCTAGTGCCCGCAAGGGCGTGGGGGTTCAAGTCCCCCCGATACGGCTCAGCTTGCGAACGATGGCTCGGTTGGTAGGACAAGTCGCCTAACGAGCTTCGTGCCTGCTCCGCGTCTCAACCGTCGGTTCGCGACTGGCCGCTTCGTAGTCTCCGTGCAAGACCACCGGGTCGAGATCGAGCCCGTTCGGCCAAACCAGGGTGCCGTGTTCGATGGTGACCTGCGAAAAGAACGAGGGGTCCTTGAGCGGCTCGAACATCGGGCCCCACATGTCCTGTTCGAGGTCGACGTCGCGTTCGACGCCGTCATTGAACGTCAGATGCAGCCCATAGGGGAGACGCACTTCGACGGCGATCACGCGGGGGATCTTGGTCGTCTTCTTCATGGCAGTGGCTCAATCGTACCGGGATCCTGGTGTTGTGAAGCGAGTTCCCATGCGAGTTGGAGCTCATGGCGGTGAAGCCGACTCCACTCCCGGACCATGCGCAGAGCTCGCGGCGGTAACGCCCCTGCGAAGACATGTCCGTCGGAGATCGAGATCAGGGCCTCCCGTTCGCCATATTCAGCGTGGAAGTGTGGCGGATTGTGGTCCCGCCAATAGAGGCAGATGACGATCCCATAGAACGCGCTGATCCGAGGCACTTGCCAGACCTTTCAGAACTGTTGATTCCGCCGCTTCGTCTCGGTCCGGGCCGCTCGAATCTGTGCTCGCCATGCGGCAGCGGCGGCACTGGCACACCCAAGAATCTGACATCGACATGTCACCGATGATGCAGCTTCGGTGAGACGGTGACGCCGACTCGGTCAGGCCGCCAGATCAATCGTCCGGGTCAGCCGAGCACATGGGGTCAAACCGCAAGTCCCCCTCCGACACCGATCCACCCGGATACCGTCCCGCGGATGCGAACCAATGATCTGCTGCTGACGCTCCACATCCTCGCGGCGGCCACATGGATCGAACGCGGGGAGATCCGTGTACGGGGGGGTCGCGACGAAGGAATGCCCTACGTGGAACCAGAGGGGAAGAACGCGAAGGCGATGCCGAGGCCCGCTGCAGTGGTGTGCCAGAAGACGCCCCGACCAAGACGCTGAAGCGCAGTTCGAGCGCGCACTCGTGTCCCTCTTGGATATAGCGAGCGCGACGAGTCAGTCGTCGGTGGCGCGACGGCGGACGTGGTCCATGAAGAACAACGCGCCGCCGATGATGAAGACCATCACGACGAACAGTACGAACGCCAAGCCACCTTGGCGCTCAGCGCCGGCGTCGACGAGCTGTTGTGCACCGGCGGGTGATGCCAGCAGCCCAACGGCACCGACGCTGAGGCTGACCAGGGCAATGATTCGGCGGCGCATGGCGTCTCCCTAGACCTTGACCGGCTCGGGAATCGGAGCGATCGCGGTTTCCGCGACGGCGCGCTGCTCGGCTTCCTGCTCGTCACGCTCTCGCCAGTGAAGAAGGCACAGCCCGAGGATGAACAGCAGCGTCGTGCTCCCGAACGCGACGAGCGGTGGAACGCGGATCGAGCCGAGGTCGCGCTCCAGAACCATGAACCCGGTCTCGGCGTTCTCGTCGGACGTGTCCGCGCAGTTCGGCTCCAGGGGTGGCGGCACGTAGAACGGTTGCCCCAGGTCTTCGACCGCGCAGAACTCGGCCACTGCGAACAGCGGTTCGTGCTTGAGCTCGAAGTTCAGCGGGTTCGGATTACTCCCGCCGATCTCGTATGTGTTCGTGATCGTGTACTCGTTGACGTCGGCAAAGCGTGCGAACTTGTTGGCGTCCTCGGGCAACGGTCCCTCCGCAATCACCTCTTCCTGAGTGATCAGCGCAGCGTCGACGGCGGCCTTCACGTCGGCTTGCTTGGCCTTCCCGACCTGCGTGCCGTCTCCCTCGATGTTGTGGATCTCCACCGTCTTGGCATCCGCCGGGCTCTCGGCAACCTCGATGACTCGCCATTCTGGGATACGCCCCTTGATGGTGTTCAGGGGCGATGCGGTGGTGAGCCACAGCAGTGTGAGGACGACCCCGAACCCAGTGACCGCGGTGAACGAGATGAGGAAGCCCAACCGCGCGCCCAGGTTGGTGCCGAGCAGCAACCAGATCGAACCGCAGAAGAGCGCCACGGCGAAGATGACAACGAGGAACCCGAGGATTGTCGGGTACCACATTGACCTCTCGACAAGCTCGGATGCGAACACGTCCAACTCCTAGAGGCTTCGCTCGTACTCGACGATGGCGCGGATCTGCGCCTTGGTGAGCACCTTGCCGAAGTGCGGCATACGCCCCGACGAGATGCCGCGCAGGCCGTACACACCCTGTTCCGGAACGCCGTCGGTCACCCACGTGGTCTGGTTCGCCTTGCCGGCCTTGCCGGGGAACTGCAGGAGCACCGACCCGTTGGTCAGGTTCGGTCCGTACGCGCCGCTGCCCTGCGCCGGGAGCGGCGGCAGGTCGATGTTCGCCGGGTCGTTCTCGAAGTACGACCAGCCCTTGGTGTGGCAGCGGGCGCAGTTGAGCCGGAAGAGCACACCGCCGTCGGAAAGCGCTTCCACGTCGTCGCGGTAGGCGATCGCCTGCGCGAGCTGGGCCTCGAGGCGGTCGGCGGCGCTCTGGAGATCTTCGAGCTCCTCGGCGCTCGTCGTCGGGTCGGCTTGGGCCACGAGCAGCGCGGCCTCGGCTTCCTCGAAGTCGACCTGGAGGCCGGCCCGCTCGCCATCGCTCTCGCCGTTGTCGACGAGGTCCTCGGCCGCCTGCCGGTAGTCGGCGACCGCTGCCTCTGCCGACTTCACGGCCTCCTCGGGCGTGACTTTGATGCTCTCGAGGTAGTTCACGAGGTCGTTGATGCTCTGGACGTTCTTCGGACCCTTCCCGCTCTTCACGCCCCATGCGGGCATGGGAGTTCCCTCACGGCCGTACGTGAGGATGTCGATGAGCTGGGCGCGGCTGTAGCGCAACGGAGCCAGTGTGAGGTTGGGTGCCGTCCACTGCACCTGGTTCGGTGCGCACTGGGGGACCTCGGGATTGTTCTTGTTCTTCTTGAGCTGGCACTCGTCGCCTTCAGGTTGCAGCGTGAACAGCGCGACGCCGCCGGTTCCGTCGGGGCCGTGGCAGTCAGCGCAGAGCAGCGAGAACTCCGCGTCGTACCCCTCGTTCGCTTTGTTGGCGTACAGCGTGGCGCCGCGATCGATCGAGCGTTCGAGGAACAGCTTTTCCATCTCGACGCCACGGAACGGCTCCCAGAGGAAGTAGGCGAGGAGCGTGACGACCGTGATGACGGTGAACAGCAGCGTCCACCCCAGCACGCGTTCGAGTCGGCGCCCTTCGAGGACCTCGTCTGCGAGGAACGGTGTGAGGTTGGCCGGGGTTGACTCCGGGCTACGGCGCAGGCTGAAGACGCGCCAGAAGATCACACCCAGCAGCCCGCCGATGACGAGCACATTGAGCAGGATGAGTGAGAGTCGAAAGCTCATGCAGCTACTCGCTCTCGCGCGTGCGGATGAGGTCTGCCTATACGCACGGCGCGCCCTCTTGGCCCTGGCCGGTGGTGTCGATGCCGATCGGAGGTCCCTGGATCGGTGTGCTGGTGTCGACCACCAGCGCATCGTTCACGACGCGGAATGCGAAACGGTCCATGCCACGCGGCGCGGGCCCGCCCTTCTTCTCGCCGACCCGGTTGTACTTCGAACCGTGACACGGGCACTCGAACCACTGCGACGAATCGCACCACGGCACCCGGCAACCCAGGTGTGGGCACTTCTGGTACAGCGCGACGTAGCCATCTTGCATTCCAGGCAGCAGACGCGAGTCGTACACCTTGTCCGCGTCTTTGAGTGCGGTCTTCGGGAAGGGTTGCACGTAGGTTCGAGCCGACGCGTTGTAGTACGGCTTCTTCTCGGCGAGCAACTTTTCGACCTCGTCCACCGAGCCGATGTTGAGGGCCTTGTCGCCGAAGCCCCCGCCCTTCCCTGGCCAGAGGAACGCGATCGACGCCACCCCGAAGGCGCCCACGCCGAGTCCGAGGCTCGCGAGGATCCCCCGGTTGAAGAACTGGCGCCGGGTGACGCCGAGCTCGTCGAGGTCGACCGGCTCGTAGCGCGCAACCCGCGACTCCCCGGCGGGGACGAGCGATCCGCCCTCGGCGGCGCGGCGGGACTGCGCAGCGCGCTCACGGGCAGCTTCGTCGGTGGGCTCGATGGCCGACCCCGCGTCGGGCACCGCGTCGGGTGGCGGCTGCGAGGAGTCGGCGCGTCGTGTCTCCCGACTCAGCCGACCCGTTGCCGCACGACCGCGTGCGGTCGCGAACAGCGCGAGCGCGCCGAAGCCGAGCACGACAACGATTCCGACCGCGATCTCCACGTCCTGCTCCTACAGCTCGAAGAAGATTCCGTCGTTCCACGGGAACACGAAGTTGAACCCCTTGCCCCGGAAGAACGAGCCGATGATGACGAGCACAGACCACATCATGATGAACATCGTGAAGATGGCGATCGCAAATTTACGGTCCTTGGGCTGGTGCGATGGGTTCTTGTCGATGAACGGCGCCAACGCGAGCAAGCCGAGGCCGACGCCGGGGATCGTGACGCCGGCGACCATCGGGTGGAACATCGTGAGGAGCTCTTGGAGTCCGAGGAAGTACCACGGCGCCTTCGACGGGTTCGGCGTCTTGTTGAAGTCGGAGAGGCTGAGCAATGGCGCCCGCACGAGCGCCGAGAACACGGTGACCGCCGCGAGGAGGATCAGGATCGACGCGAGCTCGATGACCAGGAGGTGGGGCCACACGTGGACCTTGTCCTGGGCCTCGGCGCGGGTCTGCTGGATCGAACCCGACTTGACCACCGTGAGCAGCCGCTGGGTGTGACCCCCCGGCCCGGTCGCCGTCGGTGCCGGTGGCGCCGCGACTGCTGTGGCCGTGCCGCCGCCACCCACTGCTGCGGCCGCGGGTGCGGCTTCGCCCGACAGTGCCGCGCGCCGTCGCTTCGAACGCTCGAGCAGATGGGCGGGGATCCCGCCAACGTCGCCGCCGCTGTCGTCGCCCCCACCGGCATCGCCGCCGTCCGGGGGAGGGGTTGCGTCGTCGCCGCCACCACCGGTGGGAGGAACATCGCCACCGCCGCCAACCCCACCGCCAGCATCTTGGGGAGGAGCCGCGTCGGCAGCCGCCGGCGCCTCGTCGCCCCCTTCTTCTCCGGGGACGGGAAGGCCGAGCGCCTTGCGGCGCTCGAGTGAGCGCTGCAGCAGGTGATCGGGGACGTCAGCCATCTCTATTCCCTCATCCTTAGAGCGGACCGGTGATGCCGCCGTCCTTGCGGACGCGCCAAAAGTGGACAGCCATGAAGATCACGATGACGAAGGGTAAGAGCAACACATGGAGCACGTACCACCGGAGCAACGTGTCACCACTGATCTCATTTGATCCGAGCAGCACATATTTCACGCTGCTCCCGAAGACTGGGGTGTACCCCATCATGTTCGTGCCCACGGTGACCGCCCAGAGTGCGAGCTGGTCCCACGGGAGCAGGTATCCGGTGAACGAGAGCAGGAGGGTGAGAAGCAGGAGTACGACGCCGATGACCCAGTTGAACTCGCGAGGTGCCTTGTAGGCACCGTGGTAGAAGACGCGACACATGTGGAGGAAGACCGAGAGCACCATGAGGTGCGCGGCCCACCGATGCATGTTGCGCACGAGTGATCCAAACGTGACGGCCGTCTCGAGCGTCTTGATGTCGGGCCACGCGGCGGCTTCGGTGGGCCGGTAGAAGAACATCAAGAAGATGCCGGTGACCGTCAAGAGGATGAAAAGGAAGAACGAAAGCCCGCCCAGGCAGAGCGTGTACGACACCTTCACCGAGTGCCGCTTCACCTTCACCGGGTGCAGGTGGTACAGCACGTTGTTCATGATCACGTAGGACCGGTTGCGGGGGCTGTCGGTGTAACCGCGCCGGTACACGGATCCGGGTCGGAAGATCGCAGTCCACGCTTGCGAGCCGCGCATCTTCTCGTCGAACTTCTCGAGCGCGGCACCGACGCGCACGCGAGGACCGTGCCCGTTCCCGTTGCCGTTACCGTTCGCCACCAAGAGCTCCTAGGTCAGAACCGAACGCCGTAGGCGTAGCCATGGCGGTTCGTACGTGTGTGGGGGTCGCCTTCGGCGACATTGGGATCGAGCTTGCCGAGGATGATCACACCAGTTGGGCACCGGTCGACGCACAGGGCGCACCGGGTGCAGATGTCTTCGTCGACGATGAAGGCCACATGGTCCTGGGGATCTTCGCCCGGTTGGTCGGTCCCGATCGCCTCGGAGATCGCCGATACCGACACCATGTGGATGCACTTCCACGGGCAGATGTCGACGCAGCCCTCGCAGAGGATGCATTCCGCTTGGTCGATGTGGAGGAACTGCTTCGGCTTCACCGACTGCGTCAGGAAGGCCGGGTCGACCTCTTGCAGCTGGTAGTCGGTGACGAAGTCGGGCATGGGTGGGTTGGCGTCGGTGCGGGCCATGGCGACTACGCCCCCTCGGGAGCCGGTGCCGACGCGGCGGCGGGCTTGGGAACGTTTCGACGAAGTGGACGGCCAAAGCGCGACTTGCGCTCGGGAACCGCGGCAGGGTCGGGCGCGGCCTTGACGTCGAAGCGCTGCTGCCACATCACCCAGAGCTTCAGGTTCGTCGTGAGCAGTACGCCATAGATCACCGTGACGATGATGTCGCGCAGGGCCGGGAAGTCGAAGTTGAACTTGTACTCCCAGAACAGACCCAGGATCTTGTCGTTGGACTGGAAGATGAACTTGGAGTTGTCGCCCCATTCAAGCTGCGCGTTCGCGAACGTGAGGTACTCGTGCGGCACGATCGCATACCCGAGTGCGAAGATCGCGAACACGCCGACCGCGCCAGCAAAGCACTCGGCCCACGTGGCCTTCCGCTCCGGGTCGCGCGGCTGGCGGCTGAGCACCAGCATGAAGATGTGCGCAGCGAGCGCGGCGATCGTGGCGAGGATGATCGTGCGCTGAAGCGAGTCGATCACTGCTCCGAGTACGAGACCGCCGATCGCGATCGCAGGGATGAGCGCGTACCCGACGATGTCCGGGTACGGACGCTTCTTGATGAGTGGCGCCTTGATGAGCGCGACC
>CAMDCC010000118.1 GCA_945889545.1 Bifidobacterium breve
ATGCAAACGGCGCCGTCACGACAGTCCTCGATCTCTCGAAGCGGGTGACGTCCGGCGGCGAACATGGACTGCTCGGCTTGGTCTTCTCTCCCGACGGGTCGAAGCTGTACGTGCACTTCAACAACCGCGCGGGTCACACCTGCGTCGAGGAGTACACGATCGCCGCCGACGGCGCGGTCCTGCTCGAGTCGCGACGTCGGGTCCTGGCCGTGAGGCAACCGCATCCCAACCACAACGGCGGACAGCTCGCGTTTGGCCCCGATGGCATGCTCTACCTCGGACTGGGCGATGGTGGGAACGCTGACGACGAAAGCGACGGGCATGCCGATGGTGGCAACGGCCAGTCGCTCGACACGCTGCTCGGCAAGATCTTGCGTATCGATCCAACGCCGACTGACGCGAAGCCATACACGATTCCGAGCGACAACCCGTTCGCGGATGGCGGGGGCCGACCCGAGATCTGGTCGTACGGCCTGCGGAACCCGTGGCGGTTCTCCTTCGATCGCGAGACTGGTGACCTGTGGATCGGCGACGTCGGCCAGAACGAATGGGAAGAGGTCGACTACGCCTCGGCATCGCAAGGTGCTGGTGAAGGGGCGAACTTCGGGTGGAACGTGTTCGAGGCCGACGAGCGATTTCGCGATGGCGAGACGGTCGGACCCGCGCTCCCTCCGCTCTTCGCGCTGAGTTCCGGCGACGGCTTCTGTTCGGTGATCGGCGGCTACGTGTACCGCGGGTCGGCAATCCCTGAACTCGAAGGCGCGTACATCTACTCCGATTACTGCAACGGTCGTGTGCGGTATGTGCGTCAGCGCAATGGTGAAGTCGCGGAGAAGGGCTCGCTCGGGGTTCGGCTCAACGAGATCTCGTCCTTCGGCGAGGACGGCAACGGAGAGCTGTACGTGCTGTCGCAGACCTCTGGCCTGTTTCGGATCGATCCCGCTTGATCGGCGGCTACGTGTACCGCGGCGGCACCATCCCGGATCTCTTCGGTGCATATGTATTCACCGACTTGTGCAACGAAGCGATCCGCGCCTTCACGCCGGCTGACGTCACCACACTGCGGACGCTCCATGCGGGCCAGGGCTTCCCCGTGTCGTTCGGAGAGGACAACAACGGCGAGCTCTATGTGCTCTCTGGTGCCGGTGTGTGGCGCATCGACAACAACGCGTAGCCGCCGTCGAACCACGCGGTCAGTACGTACGCTTGGTGACCATTCCGGCGATCTTGCGGGTGAGGCCCGCGGGCATCGATCCGGAGAACGCAGCGGCCACGTTGTTGAGCGCTCCGGGGATGCACACCGCGCGACCCTTGTCGTACGCCTTGAGCGCCGCTGCGACCACCTCGTCTGCGTCCTGCCACACAAAGCTCGGCATCGAGTCGTTGTTCTCGATCTTCGCTCGCACGTGGAACTCCGTGTGCGTGAACCCGGGTGCGAGGACCATCGCCTTCACGCCGGTGCCGTCGAGCTCTTCGTGAATGGCATTCGTGAAGCTGCTCACGAATGCCTTCGTGGCCGCGTAGGTAGCACTGTGAGGTGTGGGTTGGTACGCACCCACCGACGACACGTTGATCACTCCACCGTGGCCCCGCTGCACCATGGGTCCGAGGGCCGCGTGCGTCAGTCGCACGAGGGCGACGACGTTGAGGTTGATCTCCGCGACCTCCCCCTCGATGGGGAGGGAGTGGAACGCGCCGTTGGTCCCGAAGCCGGCGTTGTTCACGAGCAGCTCCACCGGACCGGCGCCATCGGCGAGGCGCGCCTCGACCTTCGCCACACCTTCGTTCGTCTCAAGATCGGCGGGGAGTACCTCGACGGTCGCGCCGTGCTCATCCCTGAGCGCGCTCGCCAACTCTTCGAGACGTTGCTCGTTCCGGGCGACAACCACAAGGTCGCAGCCACGCGCCGCTAGCGCGCGGGCGAACTCGGCGCCGATGCCCACGGACGCGCCCGTGACGACTGCAACCGGACGTTCCATCTACAGCCCGATCGCGTCGGCCACGATGGCGGCCGTCGCTTCGACCGCGTCACCCACGTGAACCTCGCTGATGGCGCGCTGGGGGTCCTTCAGACCATGGCCGGTGAGCGTGCACACCACCACGTCGCTGGCCACAACCAGCTCGTCGGCCGCGGCGCGCAGCAGACCCGCCACGGATGCCGCCGAGGCCGGCTCCACGAACACGCCCTCCACATGTGCGAGCAACTTGTACGCCTCGAGGATCTCGGCGTCGGTGACTGCGCCGATGTGTCCGCCCGACTCGTCGCGCGCATCTACGGCGCCTTGCCACGACGCGGGATTCCCGACCTGGATGGCAGTAGCGATCGTCTCGGGGTGCATCACGGGCTCGCCTCGCACGATGGGCGCTGATCCCGCGGCCTGCCACCCCATCATCCGCGGTCGGAGCGTGGCGCGCCCGAGCTCGGCGTCTTCGCAGTATCCCTTCCAGTATGCGGTGATGTTGCCGGCATTTCCCACCGGCAGGAAGTGCGCGGTCGGCGCGTCGCCGAGCGCGTCGACGATCTCGAACGACGCGGTCTTTTGACCCTCGATCCGCACCGGGTTGACCGAGTTCACGACTTCAACGCCAGGGCGTTCACCGAGCTCGCGCACGATCTCGAGCGCAACGTCGAAATTGCCCTCTACCGGCACCACCCGCGCACCATGGATGAGCGCCTGCGCGAGCTTGCCCAGCGCGATCTGCCCAGCGGGCAGCACGACCGCACAGAGGAGACCGGCACGCGCCGCGTACGCCGCAGCCGATGCCGATGTGTTCCCCGTAGACGCGCAGATGACCGCCTTCGCTCCGTGCTCGGCCGCAGCCGACACCGCCATCGTCATCCCGCGGTCCTTGAACGAGCCCGTCGGGTTGGCGCCTTCCATCTTGAGCAGCACACGCGACACGCCGGCTTGGGCCGCGATTCGCGGCGCATCAAGCAGTGGCGTGTTGCCCTCGAGCAGCGTGATGACCGGCGTTGCCGCCGTCACGGGAAGTCGCTCGCGGAACGCCTCGATCAACCCCGGCCAGGGATGCGGCTGGGGTCGCGATTGAGGTCGCGATTGAGGTTGGGGACTCAATCCTCATCTCCAAGTACTCGCAGCACCGATCCGACGCGATGCACGGAGTCCACGCTGCGCAGCGAGTCGAGCGTGGCACTCAGCGCCGACTCGCGGGCGCGGTGCGTGACGAACACGAGACGGGCGTCGTCGTCAGATCCCTTGGCGCGCTCGCTCGCCGACCGGGATACCCGGACGCCGCCCTCCGGGTCGCTCGACTGCGGCATCCCGCGTTGCTCCATCGACTTGATCGACACGCCGTGCTCCCCGAACTCGCTCGCGATAGCGGCGAGCACTCCGGGCTGATCGGCGACCTCCATGAGCAAGTAGAACTGCGATTCGGTCTCGGCGATCTCGAGCATCGGCCGGTCGACGAGCTCACCGATGGTGGCGCCCTTCGCACCCGACACCAGATTCTTCACCGCATCGATCAGATCGCCCGACAGGGCCGTAGCCGTCGGCCCTCCTCCCGCGCCGCGCCCGTACAGCATGAGCTCACCGACGGCTTCGCCCTCGATGAACACGGCGTTGAACGCGTCGCGTACCGAAGCGAGTGGATGGTGCACCGGGATCATCGCGGGATGCACGCGCACCGAGATCCCACCATCGAGCTCTTCGGCCACCGCCAAGAGCTTCACCGCGTACCCCAGGCTCGCGGCGGAGTCGATGTCGTCCTCGGTGATGCCCGCGATGCCCTCGCGGTAGACCCCATCGACGGCGACTCGAGCACCGAACGCGATCGTGGCGATGATCGCTGCCTTCGAAGCCGCGTCCGCTCCCTCGACGTCGGCCGTGGGATCGGGCTCTGCGTACCCGAGACGCTGTGCCTCAGCGAGCGCGTCGACGAACGACATCCGGTCCTCACTCATCCGCGTGAGGATGAAGTTGGTCGTGCCGTTGACGATGCCCATCACCCGGTGGATCCGGTCGCCCGCGAGCGATTCGCGCAAGGGCCGCATCAACGGGATCCCACCGGCGACCGATGCCTCGAACAGCAGGTCCACCCCCGCCTCGGCCGCGGTCGTGAAGAGCTCGGGACCGTGGCGCGCGATCAGCTCCTTGTTGGCCGTGATTACTGGCTTCCCCGCGCGCAGCGCGTCGGTGATCAGCGCGCGCGCGGGATCGACGCCGCCCATCGTCTCCACGACGACATCGATGTCGGGATCGCGTACCAGGGATGCCGCGTCGTCGGTGAACCGATCTGACGGGACCTTCACGTCACGCGCCTTCGAGAGGTCGCGCACGGCCACACGCGTGATCTCGATCCCGACCCCAGCACGAGCCGTGATGAGGTCGGCGTGCTCGTCGACGAGGCGCGCCAGCGCGGAACCAACGTTGCCGCAGCCCAGGAGTCCGACGCGGACTGGTGCTCTCATGATCACCAGTCTGGCCTAGACCGCGTCCAGGCGAACGAGGTCTTCGTAGGTCTCGCGGCGCACAACTAGCCGGGGCTCACCAGCACGGACGAACACCACCGCGGGGCGCGGCACCTTGTTGTAGTTGGAGGCCATCGAGTAGCCGTACGCGCCGGTCGTGGGCGTGGCGAGCAGGTCGCCGACGCCGACGCCCGCCGGGAGCTGCGCGTCGTTCACGATCACGTCGCCCTGCTCGCAGTGCTTCCCCACGATGTTGCAACGCAGCGGACGCGGCTCGGTGATGCGAGCCGGCACAAACGCCTCGTAACCGGCGCCGTAGAGCACGGGACGCGGGTTGTCGCTCATGCCGCCATCGACGGCTACATACGTGCCCACGCCGGGGATCTCCTTGACTGTGCCCACGCGGTACAGCGTGACCGCACACGGGGCGGCAATCGAACGTCCGGGCTCCACGACGAGGCGCGGTTGCTCACCGCGCCAATGCGCGTCGATCGCGCCTCGGAGCGCGGCGGCGTACTCCGACACCGGCACCTCGGGATCGTCGGTGAGGTAGCGCGCGGCCAACCCGCCGCCGAGGTTGAGCTCGTCGATCGACGCGCCGGTCGTGGCGGTTACCTGCTCGGCGAGCGCGGCCAGGATCTCGACGGCACGTCCGTACGCGTCGAGGCGCTCGATCTGCGAGCCGATGTGGCTGTGCAGACCACCGAAGTGCAAGACGCCACCCTCGACCACCCGCCGCACCGCCGCGAGCGCAACACCCTCGCTCACGGTGAACCCGAACTTGGAGCGCTCGGTACCGGTCTCGATGAACTCGTGCGTGTGAGCCTCGACGCCCGGCGTCACGCGTACGAGCACCGTCGGCGGCGCAGCCGGCTTCATTTCCGCCACCGCGGTTTCGAGCCGATCAATCTCGTCGAACGAGTCGACGACGGTGCGGCCCACACCTGCCTCGAGCCCGGCCCGCACTTCGTCGTCGGACTTGTTGTTCCCGTGGAAGACGATGCGTTCACCCGGGAAGCCGCCGTTGCGAGCCACGTGCAGCTCCCCGCCCGTCGCCACGTCGAGGCGGAGTCCCTCTTCATCAACGAGATGGACCATCGCCGTACAGAGGAAGGACTTCGCGGCGTACGTGACCGCGTCGGGACCGATGGAAGCGACGTAGTCGCGACACCGACGCCGCAGCGCGTCTTCGTCGTACACGAACAGCGGCGTACCGAACTCGTGGGCGAGCGCGTCGAGGTCTGCGGCCAAGAGACCCGGCGCCACGAGCGACGTATCGAACGGCGCTTCGGGGATCACCTTGCCCGCTCTCGGCCCTGTGGGCCGGGCCGCTCGGGCCCCGGCTCACTGCGGCGCAGGGTACCTGCGCCGCGGTCGTTCGCCTCCGGCGCTGCCCCGTCGTCGTCGTCGTCGAGGCGCGCCATCACATCGGGCGCACCGACACCAAGCAGCGTGAGCGCGTTGGCGAGCCCGATACGACTCGCCTCTGCCAGCCACAGGCGGGCCTGCGTGAGCGCGGCGTCGTCGTCGTTGATTACCCGGCAGTCGCGGTAGAAGCCATGAAAGCGGGAGGCGAAATCGCGCACCCAGGTGGCGATGCGGTGCGGGGCGCGCAGCTCCGACGCTTCGGCCACGTCATCGGGGTACGTAGCAAGCGCGCGCAAGAGATCGAGCTCGCGCTCATGGATCAGCGGCGCAAGGTCGACGTCAGCAATCGGGGTCCGCTTGGCGCCCCGCTCCGACGCAGTGCGCTCGATCGAGACTGCGCGCGCGTGTGCATATTGCACGTAGTACACGGGGTTCTCCATCGACTGCTGTGTGACCACATCGAGGTCGATGGTCTGCGCGGTGTCGATGCTCTGGAGCAAGAAGGTCAGGCGACAGACGTCGGGATCCACTTCATCGAGGATGTCGGCAAGCGTCACGATCGCCCCAGCTCGCTTCGACATCCGCACCACCTCTCCACCACGAACCACGTTCACGAACTGTCCGAGCACGACCTCGGGCTCACCTGGCTCGTAACCGAGCGCCTCCAGGCCGGATTGGAGCGACTTCACCTGGCCGTGGTGGTCGGCCCCCCAGATGTCAATGAGGTGCTCCCAGCCGCGGGCGAACTTGTCGCGGTGGTACGCGAGGTCGTTACAGAGGTACGTCGTAACTCCGTCCGACTTCACGAGCACGCGATCGCGTTGATCGCCAAAATCGGTGGTTCGCACCCAGAGCGCGCCGTCGTCCTCGAACGCGTGACCACTCGCTCGGAGGTCGGCGATCACCTTTTCCACTTCGCCGCGCTCGTGCAGCGACCGTTCCGAGAACCAGGTGTCGAAACGCACACCGATCCGGCCAAGATCGCGCTCGAGCTGGCCCACCACATCGTGATACCCCCACTCACGCGCCTGCTCTTCGGTCACGGCGTCGCCGAGCTCCGCACGCAGCCGCGCGGCCATCTCGACGAGGTACTCACCCTGGTAGCCGTCCTCGGGCGGCTCCCGTGCTTCGTATCGAGCGAACAGCGACGCGCCGAACGTGTCGAGCTGGTTCCCGGCGTCGTTCAGGTAGTACTCACGGTGTACGTCGGCGCCTTGTGCAGCCAACAGGTTGGCCAACGCGTCGCCGACCGCCACCCAACGCCCGCCGCCGGCGTGCAATGGGCCGGTCGGGTTCGACGACACGAACTCGAGGTTGACCCGCCGGCCCGCGAGGGCGTCACCGCGTCCGTACGTATCGCCCTGCGCGACGACGACGCTGAGCACGTCGTACAGCCAGGTGGGCGCGAGGTGGAAGTTGATGAAGCCGGGCCCGGCAATCTCGATCCGCTCGACGTGGGGCGGAAGGCTGGCTTCGAGGCGCTCGACAAGCTTCGCCGCGACGTCACGGGGCTTCTCCCCGGCTTCCTTCGCCACCGGCAACGCAACAGGTGAGCTCCAGTCGCCGTGGTCGCGGTGCTTCGGGGGCTCGAGCGCGACTCCACCGGCCGGCTCGGAGAAGCCAACCTCGGCGAGTGCGGCGCGGAGCGCGGCGACGAGCTGTTCGCGGATCACGAGGGTGGGCGCGCGAGGGGCGCGGCCCGCCATCGCATCGTACTTGCGCGACTCTCCTCAACCCCGAGAGCATTCGGCCTCGACCTCGGGAGCATTCGCAGCGACGCGCCGGTAGGGTGCGCGTGAGACCAGCGCCCAGGAGAGCACGGTGACCCAGGAGACCACGGTGACCGCAGGCGACCCGGAGACCGAGCTCGGCCCGGCCGCGGATCTGAGCACCGAGCCTCCGCCGCCGCACAGCCGCGACCTCTCGACGGCGCATGGCCCCGGACTCGGATCGCTCCGCGCAACCCTCGACCGCATGGTGGTTGCGTTGGCGCTTCGATCGCTCACGGTGGTCATCGACGACCCCGACCTTGGGCGTCAGGCCTTCCGAGCCGGACCGGGACCCTTCGAGCCAGGTGCGCTCGCGGGCGCGCCGGGGTGTCGCGCCGATCCGCCGCTCCCACCGGAGCGCGTCGACGCCGGACTTCTCGTCGAGCTGTGCGCGACCTCGCTGCGGCTCGAGATAACCCGTGCCGATGTGAACGCGACCGGCGTCGACGCCGCGGAGATCGCGCTCCGACGGATCCCCGGCGTGCACGCGGTCGTGGTCGAGCGCGACGGCGACCTCCTGGTCGTACAAGTGCATGCGAGTGCCGATGCGTCGTCGGATCTCGCCCGATCGGTCGCGCGAGCGAGCGAGCGCACCCTTGGCCGACACACGGGTCGTCGTGGAGGTCGTGCGCGCCGCGAGTGCGCTACCGCCACCACCACCTGCGCCGACGCCCGTCGCCGCACTGGTGACCGAACCCGAACCCGCGCCGCCGATCGCGGTTTCGACACCACCGGCCGAGGTGCCCGTGATCGTGGCAGTGCGCAACGACGCCGAAGTTGGCGAAGTCGAGGTGCACATCCGCGGCAACGAGATGCGCACCATCG
>CAMDCC010000119.1 GCA_945889545.1 Bifidobacterium breve
CACCGAAGCGATCGACGAGTGGACCTCGCACTGGAACGACAACCCCCGCCCGTTCGTCTGGCACACACCCGCAAAGAAGATCATCACCAAAGTCCGACGAGGACGCGCCGCCCTCACCCACCAGACCAAATCCGCGACGGACCACTAGCCCTCCCGTTTCTTCCCTTTGGGAAGCCGGGGTCGGGTCAACTAGCCTTGACCTCCGCACGCCGGAGGGCAGTAGCTCAACTGGTAGAGCTCCGGTCTCCAAAACCGGCGGTTGGGGGTTCGAGTCCCTCCTGCCCTGCTCATCAGCCACATCGACAGCACCGAGGAAGTTGCGTGAACCGACAGACCAAGCGCTTGATGCAGCGCCAGGGCGCCGACAAACCGGGCGCGCCCGATCGCCGGCCCGTACCTGGGGCTCGCGATCAGATGAAGCGCGAGCGCACCGGTCCGCGCCAGTACCTGCGTGAGGTCCGCGCCGAGCTCAAGAAGGTCGCGTGGCCGAACCGCAAGGAGATCATCAATTCCACGGTTGTGGTGCTCATCGCGATCGTGTTCATGACCACGCTGATCTTCGGCTTTGACTACGGGTCGTCGCAGCTCGTCCTCTTCCTCTTCGACTGATCATGACAACCAACTTCACTGACCAGACGACAGATCAGGCCACAGACCAAACCATGGAGCCAACCGTCGACGCCGACGCACCGGACACCGATACGCCCGAAGTCGGCACGCCGGAACTCGACGCGCCGGAACTCGACGCGCCGGAACTCGACGCGCCCGATGTCGAAGAACGTGTCGGCGCGCTGCTCGAGACCGCGCGGGGAGATCACCTCATCAAGGAAGCTGAAGCCGTGACGCAGACCATCGAGACCGAGGCATCGAGCGTGGCGCTCGACGCGTCTGCCGAGCTCGTCGATGTCGTCGATGTTGAGAGCGACGGTGACGGTGAGGACGCCCCAGCAGCCGTCGAGCTGAGCCCCTACGACCGGCCCGGCGATTGGTACGTCGTGCACACGTACGCCGGGTACGAGAACAAGGTGAAGTCGAACCTCGCGAACCGCATCCGGTCGATGCACGTCGAAGAGCGCATCTTCGAGGTCATCATCCCGATGGAGGATGTGATCGAGTTCAAGGGCGGTCAACGCCGCGTCGTCCAGAAGAAGGTGTTCCCGGGCTACCTGCTCGTGCGCATGGATCTCGACGACGACTCCTGGTACGTGGTGCGCAACACGCCTGGTGTTACCGGCTTCGTGGGTCCGAGTGGCTCCAAGCCCACGCCGCTGTCGCGCAAGGAGGTCGAGGACATCCTCGGCGTCGAGAAGCCCGATGGCGGCCCGGTCGTGGAGAAGAAGGTGCGACCACGGTTCGAGTTCGAAGAGGGCGAGCAGGTGCGCGTGGTCACTGGCCCGTTCGCCGACTTCAACGGCGCGATCTCCGAGATCGACGTCGACCGTTCGAAGCTCAAGGTTCTCGTGAACATCTTCGGACGAGAGACCCCGGTCGAGCTCGAGTTCGGCCAAGTCGCGAAGCTCTAGCGGCACAGGCGGAACGAGCGTCAGCGAGTGGAGCACGCGGAGCGAACGAAGCGGATGGAGCGAAACGAAGTGAGTGGAAGTAGCGAAGTGGAAGCGGAGCAATAGAGATGGCAAAGAAGAAGCTGGCCGCGACGGTCAAGATCCAGATCCCCGCGGGCCAGGCCACCCCGGCACCGCCGGTGGGTACGGCGCTTGGGCCGCACGGCATCAACATCATGGACTTCTGCAAGGCGTACAACAGCGCGACCGAGAACCAGCGCGGCTTGGTGATCCCGGCCGAGATCTCGATCTACGAGGACCGCTCGTTCACGTTCGTGACCAAGACGCCGCCCACCCCGTTCCTGCTGCGGCAGGCCGCCGGCGTGGAGAAGGGCGCGCAGAACGTGCGTACCGAGAAGGTGGGCGCGGTCACCAAAGACCAGGTTCGCAAGATCGCCGAGACGAAGATGCCCGACCTGAACGCGGTCGACATGGACGGCGCGATGGCCCAGGTCGAAGGCACGGCCCGGTCGATGGGCATTGAGGTGAAGGGCTGATGACGAAGCACAGCAAGGCGTATGTCGACGCGGCGAAGCAGTTCGATCCGGAGCGCCTCCACGCGCCGTCGGAAGCGTTCGAGCTCGTGAAGGGCACGGCCAAGAAGAAGTTCGACGAGACCGTGGATGTTGCGTTCCGCCTCGGGGTCGACCCCCGCAAGGCCGATCAGATGATCCGGGGCACGGTGTCGCTTCCGAACGGCACCGGCAAGACGTCGCGCGTCCTGGTGTTCGCGGCTGGCGATGCAGCACGCGAAGCCGAGGCGGCTGGTGCCGACTTCGTGGGCACCGACGACCTCATCAAGCGGATCGAAGGTGGCTTCCTCGACTTCGACGTGACGATCGCCACGCCCGATCTCATGGCGCAGGTCGGCAAGCTCGGTCGTTCCCTCGGTCCTCGTGGCCTCATGCCGAACCCGAAGACAGGAACGGTCACCAATGACGTCGGCAAGGTGGTCGGCGAGTTCAAGGCCGGCAAGGTGGAGTACCGCACCGACCGGTACGGCAACGTGCACGTGCCGGTGGGCAAGGTGAGCTTTGATGCTCGGGCGCTGCTCGAGAACTACCACGCGGTGCTCGACGAGATCCTGCGAGCCAAGCCCGCGGCGTCGAAGGGCAAGTACGTGCAGTCGTCGGTGGCGTCCACCACGATGGGCCCCGGCGTGAAGCTCGATCCCGCCTACACCAAGATCGACGAGCCAGCGAAGGGCGCCACCAACTAGTCTCACTGTTCACACAACCAATCGTTGCCACAGACCTTCGGTCTGCTCCGAGTGATCGGACAGGTAATGGGCCCCGCTCCTCGGAGCAACGGACCCGCCGAACGAGGTGACTCCCGAACCACGGAGTGCCCTTGCGTGTCTGAGGCACTCCGTTCTTTCGTTCGGGAGCAGGAATGCCAAGACCTGAGAAGACCGCGGTAGTCGACGAGATCCGTACCAAGCTCGACGCCTCCGACGCGGCGGTCCTCACCGAGTACCGAGGGCTCACGGTCACTCAGCTCGCCGAGCTCCGCGGCGCACTGCGGCCGTCGGGCACCGAGTACAAGGTCTTCAAGAACTCGCTGGCCCGACGCGCCGTCGAGGCCGCGGGGCTCACCGAGCTGACTCCGCTGCTCGAGGGACCGGTCGCGATCGCTTTCGTGCACGGCGACGCCGTCGTGGCCGCGAAGGCCCTCCGCGATTTCGGGCGCGCCAACCCCGCCCTCATCCTGAAGGGCGGCCTGCTCGGACCCCGGGTGTTGACCGGCACCGAGGTCGAGTTGCTGGCCGACATCGAGCCCCGCGACGTGCTGCTGGCCCGACTCGCCGGTGGGTTCCAGGCGCCGCTCGTCAAGGCGGCTGGTCTGTTCCAGGCGTTCACTCGCAACTTTGCCTACGGGGTGAAGGCGTACATGGATCAGCGGATCGCGGGTGGCGAAGCTCTGGAAGTCGCTCCAGCCGAGCCGGAGCCGACGCCCGAAGCGCCCGCCGAGAAAGCCGCAGAAGCGGCTGACGAAACACCGATCGAAGCGGCTGAGGAAGCTGCAGTCGAAGCGGCCGATTCATCAACCGAAACCCCGGCCACCGAATCCGAAAGCAATGAGGAGAATTGAAAATGGCCACCATGAGCACCACTGATCTGCTGGACGTCTTCAAGAACATGACCGTTCTCGAGTTGAACGAGTTCCTGAAGGCATTCGAGGAAGAGTTCGGCGTTACTGCCGCGGCGCCGGTTGCTGTCGCGGCCGCTGCCGGTTCCGGTGGTGGCGGCGAGGCTGCCGCCGCTGAGGAGCAGGACGAGTTCGACGTGATCCTGACCGCCGCGGGCGACAAGAAGATCCAGGTCATCAAGGAAGTCCGTTCGCTCACCACGCTCGGTCTCAAGGAAGCCAAGGACCTGGTGGACAGCGCACCCAAGCCCGTCCTCGAGAAGGTCGCCAAGGAAGAGGCCGAGAAGGCCAAGGCGCAGCTCGAAGCGGCCGGCGCGACCGTCGAGGTGAAGTAACCAGGGAGAATCTTGCGGCGTGGGCTCTCTTCGACGATGCGTCGCAGCCGCGGCGGCGCTGGCGGTGGTGGTGTCCACGATCGCCACGCCGGCTTCGGCCTCGACCGGTACGAAGAAGCCGGAGCCGCCGCCCAAGCACTGGGACCCGCGCGTGAAGAAGATCGCGGCATTCGTCGAGCGGGATCGCGGCTTGGAGTTCGAGCATCCGATTCGCGTCGACTTCCTCACCGACGAGGCGTTCCGGCGCAAGGTCCGCACCGACGAGGACGACGTGACGGCTGCCGACCGAAAGGATGCCGCGCAGTCGGCCGGTCAGCTCCATGCGTTGGCGCTCATCGGCGCTGATGTCGACCTGATCGGGGCAAGCAGCGACCTCGACGAGTTTTCGATCGTCGGGTACTTCGACACCGAACTCGAGGTCATGGTCATCCGGGGCAAGGACCTGACCGATGTGGAGGTGCGAGTCACCGTCGCCCACGAGCTGGTGCACGCACTCCAGGACCAGCACTACAACCTCGACAAGCTCTACAACACCACCGAGACGAGCGGCGAGGCCTTCGCGCTCGACGTGCTCATCGAGGGTGATGCCAGCTTGATCGAGATCGACTACATCTCGACGCTCTCGAACAAGCAGCAAGACGAGTACTACGGCGAAGGCGCAAGCGCCGATGAGAACGCGGAGGATGCTCCCGGAGACGCCCCGCTGCCCGAGGGTGGGCCCGTTGCGCTCGACCTGTTCTCCTCCGTGCCGTACGTGTTGGGACCCTCGTTCGTCTACCTGCTCAGCTCGATCGACGGTCGCGAGCTCGATCGGGCGTTCGAGGATCCGCCGGTCACCGACGAGGACATCATGGATCCGGTCGCCTGGGCCGACCACAAGCGTCCCGATCGGGTCGCGGCGCCCAAGCTCACAGTCGGCGAGTCGAAGGCCGGCCCCCCAGACGAGTTCGGCGCCTTCACGCTGTATCTCATGCTCGCCGCGCGCACTGATGTGAAGACCGCGCTGCGAGCCGCGACCGGGTGGGGTGGCGATCGGTACCGCGGATTCGAGCGTGATGGCCGCCAGTGCATTCGCGCGGCGTTCGTCGGCGATACGGGCCGCGATACCGACGAGATCGAAGCGGCCCTCGGTGAGTGGGCCGCCACGCTGCCACCCGGCATGGCGACGGTCAGCCGCGGCGGCGGCGTGGTCGAGTTGACCTCCTGCGAGGACGACACGGTCGAAGCGCCCGAGGCCGCCGCGCTCGAGGAGGCGGTGTACACCACGCTCGACCTGCGGATCACCCTCGCCGCCGACTTCGTGGGAGGCTTCGATGCCTCGGTGAAGGCAGCCCGGTGCAGCGCCGACCGGTTCGTCACTGATCCCGCCCTCGTCCCCATCGTGGAGCGCATCTATTACGAGGGCGTGGATGTCGAGGACCTCGCAGAAGCCGAGCAGAAGACCTTCTACACACGGTCGGGCCGCCACTTCCAGGCCTGCGGTGTCCCCATCGACGGTTGAGGACGCAGCCAGGCGGGAGCCCGCGGCGCTCGCCAGGGAGCGAACGGTCCGTGGGCACCAAAGTGCAGGACGCAGGAGCTCGGCCAGTGAGCGACCGAGACAAGGAGGACCATCCTTGACCCGGGTGACCTCCCGTCCTAGGGTTCCGGACTCATAGGAGGCGAAGCGGAGCCCTTGGCCGGACGGCCGGGAGGGCGAAGCGGAGCCGACCCAAGCAGATGGCGACCCCGCTGGGGGTCTGCCAACTGACGCATGTTTGCGGCCGGATCTCGCCGGGGCTAGGATCCGGTGAGCCGTGTCTGCCCGAACTTGTCACCGCTGCACATCTTGACCCTGGTCCTCGCGCGCCATGTCAGTCTGTAAGGAGTCGCATTGCCTCGTCTCGCTTCCCGCGAACGACTTTCGTTTTCCCGTCTTCCCGACGTTCTCGAGCTGCCCGACCTGATTGCGGTCCAGCGCGAGTCCTTCAACCATTTCATCGATGAGGGCATCGCCGAGGTCCTCGCCGACATCTCGCCGATCGAGGACTTCACCGCCACGCTGAAGCTCGAGCTGTCGGATCACGTCTTCGACCCGCCCAAGCACTCCGAAGACGAGTGCCGCGAGCGCGACATGACCTACGCCCGTCCGCTCTTCGTGACGGCGCGATTCATGAACGCGACCACGGGTGAGATCAAAGAGCAGACGGTCTTCATGGGCGACTTCCCGATGATGACCGAGCGTGGCACGTTCATCATCAATGGCACCGAGCGCATCGTCGTCTCGCAGCTCGTGCGGTCACCGGGCGTCTACTTCAACATCAGCCCCGACAAGACCCAGCCCGAGAAGGACGTTGTCGACGCCAAGGTGATCCCGGGCCGTGGTGCATGGCTCGAGTTCGAGGTCGACAAGAAGGACATCGTGTATGTCCGCATCGACCGCAAACGCAAGCAGCCGGTCACCATCCTGCTGAAGGCGCTCGGTTTCGGTGAGTCCCCCGAAGAGCTCGCCACGCTCATCCTCGACCCGAACGGCGCGCCGTACCAGTCGATGCTGAACACACTCGACAAGGACAACACCGAGAACGCCGAGGCCGCGTTCATCGACATCTACCGCAAGCTGCGTCCCGGCGAGCCTCCCACGCCCGACTCCGCGCGCCAGCTCCTCGAGAACCTCTTCTTCAACCCCAAGCGTTACGACATGGCCAAGGTCGGACGCCACAAGGTCGGCAAGAAGCTGGTCGACGAGTACAAGAAGCTCCCGCTCGCGAAGTACCAGCTGAAGGCACCCAACGCCGACCCCGAGAAGGGCCCGGTCGACTTCCAGCTGTCGCGCGCCGACATCCTCGCCACGGTCTCGTACCTGGTGAAGCTGCACTCCAACGACCAGCCCGACGATTACTTCCGCGACGACATCGACCACTTCGGCAACCGCCGGGTGCGCTCGGTGGGTGAGCTCATCCAGAACCAGGTGCGCGTCGGCCTGTCGCGCATGGAGCGGGTCGCGCGCGAGCGCATGACCACCCAAGACGTTGAGGCGATCACGCCCCAGACCCTGATCAACATCCGTCCGGTCGTGGCGGCGATCAAGGAGTTCTTCGGCTCCAGCCAGCTCAGCCAGTTCATGGACCAGACCAACCCGCTGGCCGGCCTCACGCACAAGCGCCGCCTGTCGGCCCTCGGGCCCGGTGGTCTCTCGCGTGAGCGGGCGGGCTTCGAGGTCCGCGACGTGCACCCCAGCCACTACGGCCGGATGTGCCCGATCGAGACGCCGGAAGGCCCGAACATCGGCCTGATCGGCTACCTCGCCACGTTCGCCCGCATCAACCGGTTCGGCTTCATCGAGACCCCGTACCGCAAGGTCGAGGCCGGTCGCGCCACGCGCAAGATCGAGTACCTCGCGGCCGACGACGAGGACCGCTACGTCATCGCGCAGGCGAACGCCAGCGTCGACGGCGACGGCAACTTCCAGGAAGACAAGGTTCTGGTGCGGGCCCGACGCGGAGAGGTCGCCTACGTCGACCCGACCGAGGTCGACTACATGGATGTGTCACCGAAGCAGATCGTGTCGGTGGCTACCGCGCTCATCCCGTTCCTCGAGCACGACGATGCCAACCGCGCGCTCATGGGTGCCAACATGCAGCGCCAGGCCGTTCCGGTGTTGCGTCCGACCGCGCCGTTCATCGGTACGGGTGTCGAGGCCCGTGCGGCGCGCGACGCCGGCGACTTGGTCATCGCTGAAGGCGACGGACGGGTCACCGACGTGTCGGGCGACGCGATCGTGGTCGAATACGACAGCGGCACGCGCAAGGGCAAGGTTACGTACCGGCTCTCGAAGTTCCGCCGTTCGAACCAGGGCACCTGCATCAACCAGAAGCCTCTGGTCGACACCGACGACCCGGTCAAGGAAGGCGACATCCTCGCCGACGGCCCGTCCACTCATCAGGGCGAGCTCGCGCTCGGCAAGAACCTTCTCGTGGCGTTCATGCCGTGGAAGGGCCACAACTTCGAGGACGCCATCGTGATCTCCGAGCGCCTCGTAAAGGACGACGTACTCACGTCGATCCACATCGAGGAGCACGAGATCGACGCCCGCGACACCAAGCTCGGTGCCGAGGAGATCACGCGCGACATCCCGAACCTGTCCGAGGACATCCTCAAGGACCTCGACGAGGACGGCATCATCCGCATCGGTGCCGAAGTGGGCCCGGGCGACATCCTCGTCGGCAAGGTCACGCCCAAGGGCGAGACCGAGCTGTCGGCCGAGGAGCGCCTGCTCCGCGCGATCTTCAACGAGAAGAGCCGCGAGGTGCGCGACACGTC
>CAMDCC010000120.1 GCA_945889545.1 Bifidobacterium breve
ACAGTCTCCCGCACCCAGAGGGCATTTTCGCGGACGCGCGCCGACGATCAGCGATCCACTACTGAAAGGTGCGGGCTAGTGCGCCGATCGTGGACGGTCTGTTCACGTGGCCGGCCGACGAGCCGCGTCTCCTCGGTGGCCGTTGCAACGAGTGCGGCACGATCACGTTTCCCCAGCAGAGTGGGTGCCCCAAGTGCGGTGCCCAGTCACTCGACGAGCACATGCTCGCAACGCGAGGTCGCTTGTGGGCGTGGACGACCCAGGAGTTCCCACCTCCCGCGCCGCCGTTCGCCGGGGTGAGCGGCCGTGACTTCGAGCCGTTCGGTGTGGGATACGTGGAGCTGCCAGGAGAGCTGCGAGTCGAGACGCGCCTCACCGAGCACCGCGCCGATCACTTGCGCATCGGCATGGAGATGGAGCTGGTGATCGTTCCGTTCGGTACCGACGATGACGGCATCGAGCGCGTCACCTTTGCGTTCCGCCCGGTCGATGAGGCAGGAGTGGTCGATGGCGACTGACGTCGCGATCGTCGGCGTCGGCCTGCACCCCTTCGGCCGCTTCCCTGGCGTGTCGGCACTCGAGATGGGAGCCAGCGCCGTGCGTACTGCGCTCGCCGATGCCGGCATGACCTGGAGTGATGTGCAGGTGGCCTTCGGCGGAAGCTACGAAGTCGACAACCCCGATGCCGTCGTGAGCCTGCTCGGATTGACGGGCATACCATTCACCGACGTGTACAACGGGTGCGCGACCGCAGCGAGCGCGCTCGACATGGCCGCGAACATGATCCGCCTCGGCGCGCACGACGTAGCGCTAGCGGTTGGTATGGACAAGCACCCGGCGGGCGCGTTCTCCGCCGACCCCGTGGACTACGGATGCCCGTCCTGGTACGGGATGCTCGGGCACTTCATCACTACGAAGTTCTTCGGGATGAAGATCAACCGCTACATGTCCGAACACGGGATCTCTCACGAGACGCTCGCGCGAGTAGCAGCAAAGAACTACCGGAACGGATCGATCAACCCGAACGCGTTCCGACGCAAGCCGCTGAGCGAGGAGGAGATCCTCGGCTCGCCGATGCTCAACTATCCGTTGACGCAATACATGTTCTGCAGCCCCGACGAGGGAGCTGCCGCGGTGTTGCTCTGCCGCGCGGAGATCGCGTCGAAGTACTCCTCGAACCCCGTCTACTTGCGCGCGACGGCGGTGCGCACGCGCCGCTTCGGCGCCTTCGAGGTGCACAGCCCGTGGTTGCCGCTCGAATCGGCCGACGGGCCCACGGTGCACGCGAGTCGCGCCGCGTACGAGATGGCCGGCCTCGGTCCCGAAGACGTCGACGTCGTGCAGCTCCAAGATACGGACGCGGGCGCCGAGGTGATCCACATGGCCGAGAACGGCTTCTGCGCCGATGGTGAGCAGGAGGCGCTGATCGCCAGCGGCGCGACCGAGATCACCGGTGTGCTGCCGGTGAACACCGACGGCGGTCTCATCGCCAACGGTGAGCCGATCGGTGCATCCGGGCTCCGCCAGGTCCACGAACTCGTGCACCAGCTGCGGGGGACCGCCGGCGACCGCCAGGTTCCGGGCGATCCAAAGGTCGGGTACGCCCAGCTCTACGGCGCGCCTGGCACCTCGGGCGTCAGCATCGTCAGCACCTAAGGCCGTCGGCGAGCGGGAGACGACACCATGACGACGCTTCCACACCACGGTCGTTGGCTCGAGGAGCTCGAGGTCGGGCTCGTCGTCCCGCACGCGCTGAGCCGCACGGTCACCGAGACCGACAATGTGCTCTTCACCACGATGACGATGAACCCGGCGCGATTGCACCTCGACGCCGAGTACGCCGCGAACGAGACCGAGTTCGGCCAGCCGCTCGTCAACAGCATGTTCACGCTTGCGCTGCTCGTCGGGATCAGCGTTCTCGAGACCACCCACGGCACGACGATCGCCAACCTCGGGTTCCAGCAGGTCGAGTTCCCGGTGCCGGTGTTCGTCGGCGACACGATCCATGCCGAGAGCGAGGTGGTGGCGGCGCGCGAGTCCAAGTCGCGACCGGACACGGGCATCGTCACGTTCGAGCACCGGGCGTTCAACCAACGCGACGAGATCGTGTGCCGCGCTCGCCGCGACGCGCTCATGCGGCGACGGCCGCCGGACCAGTAGCGACGTGGTCGAACAATGAGCGCGCGCGCAATGAGGATGCGCAGCATGCTCTTTGCGCCTGCGAGCAATCCCGATGTGCTCGCGAAGCTGCCCCGGAGTGGCCCCGACGCGGTGGTCATCGATCTCGAGGATGCGGTGCCCGCCGACGGCAAGGTGGCCGCGCGCCAACACGCACGCGAGGTGGGGGAGGCGCTCGCTACTGAGCTTCCGACGTTGGCGGTGTGCGTGAGGGTCAACGCCGTGTCGTCGGACTGGTTCGCCGACGATGTTCGAGATGCGCTTGGTCCATGGCTCGCTGGCGTGGTCGTCCCCAAGCTCGATACCCGGGCCGACGTTGAGACCGTCGCGCTTGCGCTCGAGCGCGCCGGTGTAGGGGACGTCGCGGTTATCGCTGGCATCGAGACCGTCGCGGGCGTGGCGCGTGTCGACGAAGTGCTGCAACCGCCGGTTCGCATGGCGTACTTCGGGGCGGAGGACTTCATCGCCGACATCGGGGGAGTGCGGACTGAGGACGGTACCGAAGTCCTCTACGCACGCTCGCGCGTCGCGGTCGCCGCGAGGCTGGCGGGCGTGTTAGCCATCGACCAGATTGTTCCTGGCTTCTCCGATGACGACCGGTTCCTCGCTGATGCCCGTGCCGGGCGCGCCATTGGCTACCGCGGAAAGATGTGCATCCACCCCGCGCAAGTGCCACTCGCGAACCAGGTGTTCTCACCGTCCGAAGAGGAACAGGACTGGGCACGCCGCTTGTTGGCGGCGTACAAGCAGGCCGAACTCGAAGGTGAAGGAGCGATTGTGTTCGAAGGCCAGATGGTTGATGAGCCCATGGCGCGACGAGCTCGCGCCCTTCTCGGGACCGGCGGTTGACCGCGGTGCCGCTCCGCATCGTCCAGTGGGCCACCGGCAACATCGGGATCCGCGCGTTGCGCGAGGTGATCCGGCACCCCGACCTCGACCTCGTGGGGGTATTGGTCTACGACCCCGAAAAGGAGGGTGTCGACGCGGGCGTCCTCTGCGGCGAGCCGCCGGTCGGTGTTGCCGCCACAACGGACCGCGCGGCCATCTACGCGTTGGGTGCTGACTGCGTGGTGTACATGGCTCGCGCTCTGGACGTCGATGAGGTGGTCACGCTGCTGGAGTCGGGAACCAACGTCGTGACCACTCGGGGCGAGTTCTTCGCCGGTGGGAGCGAGCTGTCCGACGAAGATCGCGCACGGATCGTTGCCGCCTGCGCCCAGGGCGGCTCGTCGATCTACGCGACCGGGAGCAGCCCCGGCTTCATCACCGATGCGCTCCCGTTTGCGCTGCTCTCCATGCAGCGCCATGTCGAGCTCATCGAGATCGACGAGTTCGCGAACCTGTCCAAGCGTGACTCGCCCAACCTGCTGTTCGAGCAGATGGGGTTCGGCCGGCCACCCGAGTCCTACAACCCGGAGCGGGCGTCGTACCTGCTCGGCAGCTTCGGGCCCGCGCTCGGTGTGCTCGCGGAGGCCGCAGGGCGACCGGTCGATGAGTGGACGGCGGTCGGCGAGGTGGCCTTGGCCCGTGAGCACACGTCGATCGCTGCGGGTGACCTCGAGGCCGGGACGGTCGCCGCGCAGCGCAACCGCATGGTGGGGCTCAGCGACGGCGCCGCGGTCGTGCAGTTCACCGTGAACTGGTACTGCACCACCGATGTGGAACCCGCGTGGGACCTGCGTGCGACCGGCTGGCGGGTGCAGGTGCATGGCGACGCGCCGTTCGACATCGACATGGCCTTCCCGGTTCCCCTTGAAGACTTCGCGACGTTCATGCCGGCGTACACCGCGATCCGGCCGGTAAACGCGATCCCGTACATCTGTGCCGCGTCTCCGGGGATCGTCGCAACGATGGATCTCCCTCCGATCACGCCTGCCGGTCCGAGAGCGTCATGACGCGCACATCGTGACCCGAGCATCATGAGTAGCCCACGGATCGGAGTCGTCACCGGCGCTGGCCGAGGGATGGGACTGGCCTGCGCCCAGCGCATGGCACCCACCGTCGACACGATCGTGCTCGTCGATCGGGACGAATCGAACCTGGGCGCAGTCGGCAGCGAGCTCGAACAGCACGCCAAGGTCATCCCGATGGCGGCCGACGTCTCGGATCCGGTGGCGATGGCAGCACTCGCGGCGCACGTGGCGACCGGCTCGCTCCGTGCGGTCGCGCACGCCGCCGGTGTCTCACCGACGATGGCGAGCTGGCGCGACGTCGTTCGCGTCGATCTCGTCGGGACCGCGTGCATCATCGATGCCCTGTCGCCGCTCGTCACCACGGGCACCGCGGCCGTGTGCTTCTCATCCATGTCGGCCCTGCTCCTGGGTCTGGGTGGCGTTGACCCAGCCGTCGAAGCCGCGCTCGACGATCCACTGAGCCCGACGTTCCTCGACGATCTCCGCGAGGCGGCCGGGCCGTCGATCGAGGATTCGGGTCTGGCCTACGCCTGGGCGAAGCGCGGCGTGCAACGCCTCGTGCGCCGAGTCGCGATCGAGTGGGGCCCGCGGGGTGGGCGAATCTGCTCGATCTCACCCGGGATCATCGACACACCGCAAGGTCGTCAGGAATCCGCCGCGCAGCCGGCCATGGCCATGATGCTGGAGCGCACACCGCTGGGTCGCGAAGGAACCGCGGACGAGCTTGCCGCCGTCGTGGCGTTCCTGCTCTCGGACGAGGCGTCGTTCCTCACCGGCACCGACGTGCTGGTCGACGGCGGCGTCTGCGCCGCCCTCCAACAGCCGTAGGAGATCGGGAGATGCAATAGAGAGGGTGCCCGCACTTTGGTCTTCCTGAGAGCCCGTCTAGATCCGATAGCGCGCGCTGCATGTGGGGAGCGGCCACTAGCCTCGCTGCAGTGAGCAAAGCCGTCCGGATCGTGTTCCTGGGCGGGCTCGGAGAGATCGGGCGGAACTGCTTCTGCATCGAGGTCGACGGGCGCATCGTCGTCGTTGACTGCGGCCTGATGTTCCCGAACGCCGACATGCCCGGCGTCGATCTCGTCCTTCCCGACTTCACGTATCTGCGAGCCAACGCCGAACGGGTCGACGGCATCGTGCTCACGCATGGGCACGAGGACCACGTGGGGGCGTTGGGGTACCTGCTGGCTGATGTCGCGGCGCCGATCTACGGCTCAGCACTGTCGCTGGGGTTCGCCCGCAAGCGCATCGAAGAAGCCGGGGTGCTCGATCAGACCGAGCTGATTCCCGTGAGCGACGGCGACGTGGTGACCATCGGACCACTCGAAGCCGAGTTTGTTCCCGTCACTCATTCCGTGCCGCACGCGTTCGCGGTTGCGTATCACACGCCCGTTGGCACGATCCTGCACACCGGTGACTTCAAGCTCGACCTCACGCCGGTGGACGGGCGCACCACCGACCTACCGCGTCTCGGGCAGATCGGGAGCGAAGGCGTGCGCCTGCTCCTGTCGGACTCCACGAATGCCGAGGAGCCGGGGTTCACGGAGTCGGAGACCACCGTCGGCCCGGTGCTGCGCGACCTCTTCCGCGATCATCCCGACCGTCGATTCATCGTCACGTCGTTCGCATCGCACCTACACCGCGTGCAACAGGTGGCGCGCGAGGCGGTTGCCGCCGGGCGCCACGTGGCGTTCCTCGGTCGATCAATGGTGCACAACACCACGCTGGCGCGGGAGATGGGTCTCTTCGACATCCCCGCCGACAAGGTGGTCGACATCGAAGACGCACCGCGGTTCTCACCCGGTGAGCTGTGCGTGATCTGCACCGGCTCACAAGGTGAGCCCATGAGCGCGCTGTCGCTCATGGCCGCGCACGAGCACAAGCATGTGAAGATCAGCGCCGACGATGTGGTCGTGATCTCGGCGCACGCGATCCCGGGGAACGAAACCAACGTCGACCGGGTGATCGACTCGCTGCACCGAGCCGGTGCCGAGGTGGTGTACGGCCACGGCGCCCACGTGCACGTGTCGGGGCACGCGAACAGCGAAGAGCTCAAGTTCATGCTCGACCTCGTGCGCCCGGAGTGGTTCGTGCCGGTGCACGGCGAGTACCGCCACATGGTCCATCACGCCCGCCTGGCTGAGCAGGTGGGAGTTCCGTCGGATCACATCCTCGTGTGTGAGGACGGCGACGCCGTCACGCTCGACAAGGCCGGTGCCGACGTTGAGCGGCGCGCCGTGCCTGCCGGCTACCAGTACGTCGACGGGATCGGCGGCGACGTGGGTCAGGGTGTGCTGCGCGACCGGCGGACGCTGGCCGAAGAAGGCTTCGTCGTGGTGATCGTGACCGTCGAAGCTGCGACCGGCGAGATCGTCACCGGCCCCGAGATCGTCACCCGCGGTTGGGTTTACGAAGCTGAAGCCGAGGAGCTGCTCGAGGACGCGCGCGCCGCGGTGCGTAGTGCGCTCGAGGAGGCCGCGGCCGAGGGTGCGACCGACTTCGACACGCTGCGGCGTGTGGCCCGCAGGGCGTTGGGCCGTCTCATCAGCCAGCGCACTCGGCGGAGACCCGCCATCATCCCGGTGGTCATCGAGGTCTGATGCGCGGGCGGGGGCGGGCGGAGCGTGCCTTGCTCGCGCTCGAAACCCGCAACCTCGCGTGTTACGTGGGCACGTACCACAAGACGGGAACCGTCTGGATGGGCCGCGTGTTCAAATCGTTCGCTCGTCGGTCGGGAATGCGGCTGATCACCGCAGGTCCGCCCCTCCAACCCGACGACGACGTGGTGTGGCCGGAGCTCACCAGCAGCCGCCGCGTGATTGCCCTCGACATGCACAGCACCCGAGCCGCGGCGGTGCAGCGGGAGCCGAACTTTCGGGGCTTCCGCGTCGTGCGAGATCCTCGGGATCAGCTCATCTCCAGCCGCCGCCGCGAACAGTCTCTTCTCGAACCCCGCGCTCGCTGTGGACAGGCACGTCAGCTCGGGTGCGGTCGGGCAGTGGCCCGGCGTGTTCGACCGTGAGCTCGCAGAGTCGTTTCTCGAGCTCCACCCCACGGCTCTCCAGCGTCTCGGCTACGAGGCCACCAACGAATGGGTGTCGGGCCTTCCGGCGAGTCGCCCCGAGCTCGATGCGCCAGTCGTCGGGGTCGACCATGATGGAGCGCCATGATCCGTGATTGGTCGAACTTCATCGGTGGGCGCGTGGCGCTGATCACCGGCTCGGGTGCGGGCATTGGGCGCGCCATCAGCATGCACATGGCCCGAGCTGGCGCCGAGGTCTGGATCAACGACGTCGACCAGGGCCGAGCCGACAGCGTGGTTGCCGAGATCGAAGCCGAGGGCGGCAAGGCCCACGCCGTGCTCGCCGATGTCTGCGATCCAGCCTCGGTGCGGGAGATGGTGGCCACGACGGGTCCACTCGACATCCTGGTGAACAACGCGGGCACGGGCGTGCGGGCGTTCGGCGCCGGCGGTGTGCCCCTCGTGCCGTTCGCCGAGAGCAACCCGGCAGACTGGGAGCCGGTGATGCGCGTGAACCTCACGGGCGTGCTCCACGTGACCCACGCGTACCTGCCCGACATGCTCGAGCGGAAGTGGGGTCGGATCCTCACCATCGTCTCCGACGCCGGCCGCAAGGGCGAGCGCCGTCAGGTTGTGTACGGCGCCGCGAAAGCCGCGGCGATGGGGTTCGCGCGTGGGCTCGCTACGGAGGTTGGGCGCAGCGGCGTCACCGTGAACTGCATCGCGCTCGGCTCGATGCGTCACGGCCCGCTCGCCGAGGCGGCCGACGCTGATCCCGAGCTCGAGCGGAAGATGGCGTCGGGCTATTCGGTGGGTCGACTCGGAAAAGTCGACGACCCCGCGCCCCTCGCCGTATTGCTCTGCAGCGACGCCGCCGAGTGGATCACCGGCCAGGTGTATCCCGTCGACGGGGGTTACGCACCGGCCCTCTAGGGCTCGGAGGGCAGGCGCCGCCCTTGTGCGAATGATGGCCTTGTTGTTGGTGGGGGCGGTGTTACCGTCGTTGGTATGGCGACTCGGACTGCGGCGAAGAAGCGCGCCCCTGCGAAGAAAGCGAGCGCCAAGAAGACCGCTGCTTCGCGGTCTCGACGGACGGCGCCGCCTCCTGAGCCCACGTTGCGGGTGCGGGCTGGTGCTGCGGCTCGACGGGAGCTCGGAGGGCATGGGCCCGACGCCCTGGCCGTCGGCCTACTCGTCCTCTCTATTCTCACCACGCTC
>CAMDCC010000121.1 GCA_945889545.1 Bifidobacterium breve
TCCTCGCGCCACGGTTCGAAGAACGACGAGCGGATGATCCCCTTCGGCATCTTCTCGATGCCGAACACGAGCACGGTGTCGTACTGACCGCCCCGGATCGCACCTGCCGCAAGCATGAGCGCGGCACCGCCGCTCGCACAGCCGGCTTCCACGTCGACGATCGGCACGCCCGTGAGTCCAAGTGCGCCCAACACCTTGTGACCCGCGGCAACGCCCGCGTACACGGTCGCGCAGAACGCCGCCTGGAACGCCGGCCGTCCGGCTTCGGCGAGCGCACCGCGCACCGCTTCCACGCCCATGTCGGTGGTGGTCTTGCCCTCGAACCGCCCAAACGGGTGCAACCCAACACCACTGATCGCCACACCCGAAGCTCTCGAACTCACCGCGCCGCCCTCCCCATCCGAGCAAGTGACGTTCTGCCACCAAATACGCGGCAAAGCGTCACTTGCTCGGTCCTTTGGTCGTGGGGGCGAAGGCGTAGGTGACGACTTGGGTGCCGTCGTCGTCGGCGTGGAGGGGAGCGACGACGAGGTGCATCTCCATGCCGAACTCGAGCTTGGCCGGGTCCGATTCGGTGATGCGGGCGAGGACTCGCAGCCCGTCGGGGAGCTCGACGACGCCGAAGCCGAACGGAATCTCGCCCGAGTAGCCGGGCGGCGCGGTGGTGACCGCGGTCCAGCCCCAGAGCGTGCCGTGACCGGAGAGCTCCACGAGCTCCACGTCGTCGGCGCCGGTGTACGGGCAGGCCGCCAGCAGCGGGAAGTGGAACTTGGCACTCGACGGGGAAAATCCACCGAGCAAGCGGATCTCGCCGTCGTCGCCCAACCGGAAGAGCGTGTTGTGTACCGCGCGCGTGACCGTGCTCACACGACCCCCTCGGCGGATAGGGCGTCGAGCTCGTCGTCGCTCACGCCGATCGATCCCAACACCTCGCGCGTGTGCTCGCCCAACCGGGGCGCGCCCGTCGGTGCAACGACCGGCTCACCGACCGTGCGAGGGTACGGCGCTTGCTGTTGGAGCGGCCCCACGCTCGGGTCGTCGACCGTCACAAGGTCGCCGCGGGCGGCGATGTGCGCGTCGGCGAAGATGTCGGCCGCGGTGTATGCGGTGGCGACGGGGACGTCATTGGCGACGCAACGCTCCTCGATCTCCGCCGCGGGGAGCGTGCTCGTCCAGTCGGCGACGATCCCGTTGATCTCGTCGCCGTGCTCGGCGCGGTCGGCGAGGCGTGCGAACCGAGGCTCACTCACGAGGTCGGACCGCTCCATCGCCTTGCACAGTCGTGAGAAGTTCGCGTCGGAGCCCGCCACGATGCACACATACTTGCCGTCGGCGGTGGGGTAGTTGTCGAGGGGTGCCGAGTTGTCGAGGCGGTTGCCCTGGCGGTTGCGCACGATGCCGAGCTTGCCGTACGCGGGGAGCGTCCACTCGAGGATCCGAAGCGCGGCACCGTAGAGCGACGCGTCGATCACCGCGCCCGATCCGCCACGAGCATCACGGGCGTACAGCGCGGCGACCGCGGCATGGGCACTGAACACGCCGGTGAGATAGTCGGAGATCGTCACACCCACGCGAACGGGTGGCTGGTCAGGGTAACCGGTGAGATGTAACAACCCGCCAAAGCCGATCCCCACGCGATCGAGTCCCGGTCGGTGCGAGTTGGGTCCGTCTTGTCCGAAGCTGCTGATGCGCACGACCACGAGGCGATCGTCGAGATCGCCGGGCGCGATGTGCCACTGCTCGAGAGTGCCGGGTCGGAAGTTCTCGACGACGACGTCGGCCGTGGCAGCCAAGCGTCGGAACACGTCCTGACCCTCGGGGCGGCGGAGGTCGATGGTCACGCTCTTGCGGCCGCGTCCTTCAACCGCCCAGAACAGCGAGTAATCGGCACCATCGGCGTCGGGAACGAACGGGCCGATCTCGCGCATGAAGTCGCCAGTGCCGGGCTGCTCGATCTTGATGACCTCGGCACCCTGCTCACCCAGGAGCCCAGCGCAGAATGGAGCCGCGATCCGCGTGCCGAGATCGAGCACCCGAAGGCCTTCCAATGGTCCGGTCATGACGTGCGGGCCGGGGCGGGCTTGGGCTCACGCGGGAGTCCGAGCACGCGCTCGCTGAGGATGTTGCGCTGGATCTCGTTCGTGCCAGCCCAGATGGACGACGCTTGGTAGTAGAGCCACGAACGCTGCCACTCGCCGTCGCCGGGGTTGGTTCCCGCTCCGCGCCAGAGCGGCGCCGCAGGCCCCAGCACCGCCATCACGGTGTCGTGCATGCGCTTGCTCATCTCGCTCCAGTAGAGCTTGAGCGCGCTGCCCTCCGGTCCGGGGTCCTGCCCCTTGGCGACGCGCGACAACGTGCGCCAGTTGTGGAGCTGGAACAGCCGTACCTCCACCGCGGCCTGCGCGAGACGCGGTCGGAGGCGCGGATCGTCGAACGCGTCTGACTCGAGCGCGAGGCGCAGCAGCTCTTCGAGCAGCTGCACATGGATCACAAGCTGACGTGGGTTGATGCCACGTTCGTGCGTAAGGGTTGAGTTGGCAACGCGCCACCCTTCGTGCAGCGGGCCGATCAACCGGTCGTTCGGGATTTCGGCGCCGTCGAAGAACACTTCGTTGAACTCGGTCTCGTCGGTGATCTGACGAAGTGGCCGTACCTCGACGCCCGGCGCGCGCATGTCGATCGCGAACGCCGAGATCCCTTGCTGCTTCGGCGCGTCGGGGTCGGTGCGGGCGAGGCACAGTCCCCAGTCGGCGAACTGCGCGTAGCTCGTCCAGACCTTCTGGCCTTCGAGCACCCAGCCGTCGGCGGTCGCGGTCGCTTTGGTGGACACCGCCGCGAGGTCGCTGCCCGCGCCGGGCTCGCTGAAGAGCTGGCACCACAGCTCTTCAGCCGGGAGGATCTTCGGGAGCCAGCGCTGCTTCTGCTCGGGTGTGCCGTGCGCGAGCAGCGTGGGCCCTACAAGGTTGATGCCGATGCGTCCGACCAGCTCAGGCGCGCGTGCGCGTGCCAGCTCCTCGGTGACGATGAAGTGCTCGACTGCGCCGGCACCGCGCCCGCCGAACTCCTCGGGCCACGCCACGCCGACCCACCGTCCACCGGCGAGCTTTCCCTGCCAATCACGGAGGAACGCCACTTCCTCGGCCAGGTCCTCGAAGCGCGGCGGCAGCCCCTTGCCGTACTCCCACGGCAAGTGCTCGCGCAGCCATGCTCGGAACTCATCCCTGAGCGCCGCTTCGTCGTCGGTGGGAGTGAGATCCATAACCTTGGCTTCGCTTCCGCTTCGTTACTTCCGTTTGCTTGCGGCTCGCTAGCGCTCGCTGAGGCGCACTCCATCCACTTCGCTCACTCCGCCGCTCCGCTCGCAGCGCATCGTCAGGGGAGCGTGCTGGCGTCTCAGTCGCGGGCGTCGACCGCGACGTACTTCTGTTCGGTGGGTCCGGTGTAGATCTGTCGGGGGCGACCGATCTTGGTCTTCCGGTTCTCCATCATCTCTTTCCAGTGTGCGATCCAGCCGGGGAGACGACCCATCGCAAAGAGCACCGTGAACATCTCGGTGGGGAAGCCGAGTGCCCGATAGATGAATCCTGAGTAGAAGTCGACGTTCGGATAGAGGTGCCGTTCGACGAAGTACTCGTCTTTGAGCGCGATCTCTTCGATCTGGCGGGCGAGGTCGAGCAGCTCGTCGGACAAGCCGAGCTCGTCGATCACCTGGTCGGCCGTCACCTGGAGGATGCGGGCACGCGGGTCGTAGTTCTTGTAGACCCGGTGGCCGAAGCCCGAGAGTTTGAAGTCGTTGTCGGGATCCTTCGCCATCTCGATGTACTTGTTGATGTTGCCGCCGTCTTCCTGAATGCGCTCCAGCATCTCGATGACGGCCTGGTTGGCACCGCCATGCAGCGGCCCCCACAGGGCGTTGATGCCGGCTGCGATCGACGCGAACAGGTTGGCGTCGCTCGACCCCGCGAGTCGGACCGTCGACGTCGAGCAGTTCTGCTCGTGGTCGGCGTGCAGGATCAGGACCTGCTTCATCGCGTGCACCGCGATGGGACTCACCTCGTACGGCTCGGAAGGCACCGCGAACATCATGGTGAGGAAGTTCTCGATGAGGTCGAGCGAGTTGTTGGGGTAGAGGAATGGCTGGCCGATCGATCGCTTGTAGGCGTATGCGGCGATCGTCGGCAGCTTGGCCATCAGTCGAACGATCGACACCTGAACTTGTTCAGGGTCGTGGGGGTCGTTGCTATCGGGATAGAAGGTGGACAGTGCGCTGATCACGGACGCGAGCACGCCCATCGGATGTGCGTCCTTGGGGAAGCCGTCGAAGAAGCGCTTGGCGTCTTCGTGCAAGAGCGTGTGCTTGCGGATCCCGTAACGGAAATCGTCGAGCTCCTCGCGGCTGGGGAGCTCGCCGTAGATGAGGAGGTACGAGGTCTCGAGGAACGACGGCTGGTGACCCTCGACGAGCTGCTCGATCGGGATCCCGCGGTAGCGGAGGATGCCTTCTTCGCCGTCGATGAAGGTGATGGCCGATTCGCACGCGCCGGTGTTCAAGAAGCCGGGGTCGAGCGTGATCATGCCCGTCTGCGCCCGAAGCTTGTTGATGTCGATGCCGAGCTCGTTCTCCGTCCCGCGTACGACGGGGAGCTCGATCTCCTTCTCGCCGTACCGGAGGTACACGGGTTCTTCTGGCACCAAATCTCCTTCTGCCAGCCCTCCAGCCTAGCGGTGGAGAAGTCTGCGCTCGAAGTCGTCCAGTAGCCTCCGCATTTGTGAATTTCGACTTGTCGGACGATCAGCTCGCGCTGCGGGACGGGGCTCGTGACCTCCTCGATGGGCTCGCCGACCCGCCGCGCGTTCGGGCCGTTGTTGAGGCCGGCGGAGGCGTCGACACCAACCTGTGGGACGCGATGGCGGAGCAGGGCTGGCCGGGCGTTGCTATCGACGAGGCACTCGGTGGCCTGGGGCTCGGCACCGTCGAGGTCTGTGTGCTGCTCGAGGAAGTGGGCCGGCACGCCGCGCCGGCGCCGGTCGCGTCGACGGCGTTGGTGCTCGGTGCGCTGGCCGCGGCCGGCGAGACCCAGCAGGTCGAGCAGATCCTCGGCGCGAGTGGGATCGGGTGTGTGGCCTGGAGTCGACGGGGCGATGCGGTGCGGGCCGAGCCGGACGGCTCGGGCTGGCGTCTGACCGGACGCTCCGACCCGGTGCCGTACGCGCCGTCGGCCGCGGTAGCGGTGGTGGTCGCGGCGACTGCCGATGGCCCAGGACTGTTCGCCGTCGATCTCGAGGCGGACGGTCGGCCGGAGCGTGAGCCCGCGATGGATCGCACTCGCGAGCTGGGATGGCTCGCGTTCGAGGGCACGCCGGCTCGGGAGATCGGGGATGCCACAGCCGTCGACGCGCTGGTCGACCGGGGCGCCACGTTCGCTGCCGCGGAGATGCTCGGTGGTGCCGAGCGAGCCCTCGACATGGCCGTCGAATACGCCAAGGACCGGGTGCAGTTCGGGCGACCGATCGGCAGCTTCCAGGCGGTCAAGCATCGGTGCGCCGACATGCTCGTCGACGTCGAGGGGATGCGCTCCACCGCGTTCTGGGCGGCGTGGTGCATCGGCGCCGGCGATCCGGAGGCCGCGATCGCGGCGTCGACCGCGAAGATATGGTGCTCTGACGCATCGAAGCGCGTCATGGCGTCGGCGTTGCAGGTACACGGCGGGATCGGCTTCACGTGGGAGCACGACCTCCACCTCTTCTTGAAGCGCGCCCAGCTCGATCAGCTCACGTTCGGAGATGCAGCCTTTCATCGCGAGCGGCTTGCCGGCCGGCTCCGCACGCGGGTGGAGGCCGGCGAGAGCGTGATTTAGGGAGGCTGGATTAGAGAGGCTGGACTAGCAGCGGGGTGGTTCCTCGGGGATCCGGTTCAGCCTGATATTGGACACGTACGACACCGCCCCTGCGGCGCACGCGTTCTTGGTTGCGCTCGTTGCGCTGGCATCGTCGCCATGAGCGAAGTAGTCGGTTGCGGTGACGAACAGCCCCAGCGCGGCGATGCGTCGAAGTGCCCGCTGCGCGGCGCGTACCTCGCGTGCTGGCTGCCCGACATAGCGATGAGAGTCGAAGTCGTACGTGCCGGTGACGTCCTCGCGGTTCCAGCCGTCGAGCGCGTCGAGCATCGGGTCGATCACTTCCTCGCCGTTCTGTGCGAAGAGCAACGCCCCCTGATCGTGCGTCAGGTCGGCGAGCGAGTGCACGAGCGTGTCCATTCCGGCGCGCTGGCGCCGGTGGTCGCTGATCATGTCGACGTTGTCGAGAAACAGGCCATCGAATCCGCGGTCGAGGATCGCCGGCGCCACGTCGTCGACGATCAGCGAACGGAACGCGGGTTGGGCCGTGTCGGCGAACCACTCGTCCCAGTCATCCCAGTGATCGAGCCGGAATGGCTTGGCTGCGGGCGTCCAGCTGCGACCACGCTCGATCGTTCCAACACTGAGGTACCCGAGCACCAAGGTTCCTTCGTCGTGGAGACCGGCGATCAATGAGGGTGGTGCGGCCTCGCCGTCGAGAACAACGAGGTCGTACTGAGCGAGCTCATCGAGGCGGTCGGGGTGTTGCGCGCGATCACCAAGCGCGAGGGCAAAAGTGTGGACGCTTGCGAGGCGTGGGTTCTTCACGCCATGTGTCGTGGCATCCGCCGCACCCACGCTCACCGTGACCGCAACGATGATCGTTGTGAGGCTGAGAGCGAGCCGACTCATCTATCGGTCGTTCAGCTCGGCGGCCCGGGCGCGGAGCCCGGCGCGGTCGGGCTTGCCGGCCGCGAGGAGCGGGAGCTCGTCGAGTCGCACCACTCGTTCCGGCGTCTTGTACATCGCGACGCCGCTGTGCTCGAACCAGGCACGACATGTCTTGAGGTCGAAGGGCGCCGAGGCCACGACAAACGCGCACACGCGCTCACCGAGACGGTCATCGGGATAGCCGACCGCCACGGCCTGGCGAACATCGGGATGCCGTTCCAGGACGCCTTCGACTTCGGCGGCCGCGATGTTCTCGCCACCGCGGATGATCACGTCCTTGATCCGCCCGACGATCGTCAACCAGCCTTCGCCGTCCACGGTTGCCAGATCGCCGGTTCGGAACCAGCCGCGGTCGATGGACGCGCGTGTCTGCTCCGATTCGGAGTAGCCGACGAAGAGCTCGGGCCCGCGCAGCCAGAGCTCACCGATCTCACCGGTCGCGCGCTCACGTCCGGTTGCGGGGTCGCTGACGCGTAGGCGCGCCGCCCCGGTGCTGCGTCCGTCGGTCTCCCGCGCGCGCTCGACGGAATCGGTGGCGGTGCTGGTGGTGACCGTCGGCGCCTCGGTCGATCCGTATGTGCGCTTCACCACGCACCCGAGCCGCGCGCTGGCCTCCTCGACGAACGCAGGCGTGACTCCGGCGCCACCGCTCGATACCAGACGCAACGGAGCGACCCGCTCGGTGGCGAACGCGGGCGCGTCCATCAGCGACACGAAGAACGTCGGTGGGCCGATCATGAAGGAGATGCGCTCGTGCTCGATCAACGCGGTGGCCGCGTCGGGATCCCAGCGCTCCATCAGGTGCGCCCGAATCGGAACCACACCGGGAAGCAGTACCGCATTGAGCAGCCCGGAGACGTGTGCGAGCGGTGCCGGCATGAGGACCGCGTCGTCGGAACGAAGGGTGTGGGCCCGCGCCATCACCTGCGCCTTGTATGCAAAGCCGCGCTGGGTGTGAAGCGCGGCTTTGGGTCCTCCGGTGGACCCCGACGTGAACAGCACCGCAGCGAGGTCCGAGGGGCGCGCCGCGCTCTGAGTGACGGGGGGTGCCGCGTCCAGCAGTTCGGGCAGGCGCGCCTGTGGCCCGCGGATCTCTTTGGTCGGCAACCACAGCGTGGGTCGGAGGATGGCGAGCATCGCGTCGACGTCGGCCGGGCCGGCGAGATGATGGATCGGCCCGGCGATCGCGCCGAGTCGCCAACATGCGCGGTAGAGAACGACGACCTCGTGCCAGTTCGGTGCCTGCCACGCGACCACGTCGCCGCGGCGCACACCTCGGGCGCGCAAGCCGCCCGCAAGTGCGGCAACCTGCGCTTCGAGCGCGGCACCGTCGAGGCGGGTATCGGTGCTGTCGTCGGCGACGAGCACGCCGTCGCTCTGCCGCGCCGCTTCGGTCACCAGCACGTCGAGCGACGGGATGTCCCATGGCCCACCCGGCGCGCGGTATGCCTGCGCCTGGGGATGTGTGTACGTCGCCCGGAGATGTCCCATGAGTGCGGGTTTTGGGGGG
>CAMDCC010000122.1 GCA_945889545.1 Bifidobacterium breve
AAGATCGGATGACCGTGCCACGCAGCGAACAGCACCTCGCCCTGGAGATCGGCGGGCAGCTCGTCGCCCCAGGTGATGGGGATGATCTCGCACTCCGGCACGGCCGCACGCGCCGCATCGGCTGCCGGATCACCCATCATGTTCAGCACTCGGAGGGTCACGCGCTTCCTATTCCTCGAACTCAGGAAGCGCGCGGCCCGGACGACCGTCGGTGATGCCGATCAGGTACGACGCGAGCCAGAGCTTGAGCATCGCGTTGGCCGTCGCGGCCCTTCGACCGACCGATGCGTTCGACTCCGCTGCTCCCTGCACGCTCGCGAGGACCGTGGCCTGCACCGTCTCGAGGAAGGCCGACGAGATGTCGAGCAGCTGCTCGTACGCCTCTTGCGAGAACCCCTGCACGTTGAGCAGGCCGTCCCACACGCCGCGACCGCGCTCGATGCCGGCGGCTTGCAGCGGTGCGATCTGTTCGGCGAGGTCGGCGTACGCACCCTTCCGTTCCGCCAGCTTCTGCGCCACGGGATGGAACGTGCGCAGCGCCTTCAGGCGGCCCACCGAATATCCACACACCAGCGGTGAGTCCGCCGCGTTCGCCGGACACTGCACGAAGTCGGGCGGCGTCGTCAGCCCCGCGGGTGGTGCGTCGACGATCTGGAGGAGGTAGCCCTCGTTGTAGCCGAACGTGTCGATGAGTCCGCGCTCGGGCATCTCCGGATCCTCGGCGTTCTCCTTGTCGAACAGGCTCTCCTCGTTGTATGCCACGACCAACTTGTTGCTGCTCCGAGCCGCGTCGAGCACGGTGTCGGCCTTGGCGACCTGAGCCGTGAAGCCGGCCTCGGTCTGGGGTTCGCTGTACCCGGACAACGCCGCGTTGTGACCGGTGCGCACGAGCTCGCCGCGCAACCACACCCCGCCGAAGTAGCCGGAGAGATGAAAGAGCCAGAGGTATGGCCCTATGGGCAGCTCATCGACCGGATCGCTGGTGGCGAAGATCCGATCGAAGAGAGAGACGGGCACGTACGAGAACAAGAACCGGGTCATCACAAGCTCGTCGCCAGCCTGCGCCCGTTGGTACTTGCGCGCCAGCGAGTCGAGCAGCTTCGGGCTCTCTCGCATCGTGGTGCCGTCGAAGAATGGGTAGTCGGGCACGACCACGCCCACTCCGCTACCGCCGCCGGGCTTGGTGGTCGACAGGTTCAGGCTGCCGAGGGTGGGAGCGACCGCCGCAGTGAGCCCGAGCCCGGCGCCTCGCTTGAGGAGATCCCGTCGCGTCCAAGGCTTGTCCATGGCCCCTCCTCCGCCGAGCACTGCCTGTGTCCGGCTGGGGCAGTATTGCAGAGTGCAAAGAGTGGACTACCGGCTCCTCGACGCCGATAACCACTACTACGAGCCGCGCGACTGCTTCACCCGTCACATCGATCCGGCAATGCGCGAGCGCGCGATTCACGTCGAGATCGACGCCGACGGCAAGGAACTCGTACTCATAGGAGACCGACCCTTCACGTTCCTCATCGACCCGTTCAGCACCACGGTCACGAAGCCGGGAGCACTGCGCGAAATGCTGCGCGCGTTGAGCAGCGGCAACTTCGAGGAATCCGACGCTGTCGAACCCATCCAGCCCGAATACGTCGACCGCGAAGCTCGCCTCGCGACCATGGACCGGCAAGGCATCGAGTCGATCCTGTTGTTCCCGACCCTTGCGGTATGCGTCGAGCACTCCATGAAGGACGACGTGGAGCAGCTCTACGCCAACTTCCACGCCTTCAACCTGTGGCTCGACGAAGATTGGGGTTTCGACCACGACGGCCGCATCCACGCCGTTCCCCTGCTCTCGCTGTTGGATCTCGACCGCGCGATTGAAGAGCTCGAGTTCGTGCTGGCCCGCGGTGCTCGTGTCGTCGGGCTCCGCCCCGGGCCGGCGTTCGGCCGCTCACCAGCCGACCCGCACTTCGACCCGTTCTGGGCCCGCCTCGACGAAGCGCGCGTTCCGGTGGCTTTCCACATCGGAGAGTCGGGATACAACGAGATGACCGCGCCCTACTGGGGCGAAGAGGCGAACCCGTCGTCGCACCACCAATCCGCATTCCAGTGGACCACCACCTACGGCGACCGTCCGATCATGGACACGTTCGCGGCGCTCGTGCTGCACAACCTGTTCGGCCGCTTCCCGAACGTGCGCTGCCTGAGCGTCGAGAACGGTTCCTTGTGGGTGCCGTACTTGCTCAAGCTGATGAACAAGATGAACGGTATGGGTCGCAACGGACCGTGGCTCGGTGGTCGCGTCACCGAGCGACCAAGCGACATCTTCAAGCGCCACGTGTCGGTGTCGCCGTACCACGAGGAAGATGTTGTTGCGCTCACCGAGGCCATCGGCACGAGCCAGGTGCTCTTCGGCTCGGACTACCCGCACCCCGAAGGCCTCGCCGAGCCAGTCGACTTCATCGAACGCCTTGATGGCCTCGACCCCACCGACGCACGCCGCGTGATGCGCGACAACCTGGCCGCCCTCCTCAACGGCGAGTGAGCCCCGTCGCCGGCACACACGGACTCGTCGCTCCGTCCGTCCGGCCAAGCATTCCGGGCGACGGACCGCAGTCCGCGGCTGATGTGCTCGACCGGGGCGTGCGCGACTTCCCCGATCGCGATGCACTCGTAGGACGGTGGGGACGGGCCACGTACGCCGAGCTCGATGCACTCGCGAACCAGGTCGCGAACGGGTTGCGCGAGCTCGGCGTGAGCGAGGGTGATCGCGTTGGCGGATGCATGCCGAACGACCTGCCGATCGTCGTGGCGTTCCTGGCCTGCATGCGCATCGGTGCGATCTGGGTGGGCATCAACCGCGCGCTCGCACCGCCGGAGAAGCAGTACTTGCTCAATGACGCCGAGGTCTCGCTCCTGCTCGAACCCGACGGCGACTGGCTGGCGTGGCTGGAAAGCGGAGACGACACGCGACCCGTCCTACTTGGTGGCGTCGACATCGATCCGTTCGCACCCGCGGCGATCGCGTACACGAGTGGCACAACCGGGTTCCCCAAGGGAGCGGTCCACTCTCAGCACAACCTCTTGCTCCCCGGCGCGGTCGCGCGGAGTCGCGGGCAATACGGCGACGACGATCGCTTCGGCGTGATGCTGCCGCTCACGCTCCTCAACCTGATCGCGCTCGGGCCGCTGCTCGCGTACCAAGTGGGAGGCACGTGCGTGGCGATCGACCGCGTCGATGCACCGGGGCTGGCCACCTGGATCCGCGAGGAACGGGTGACCACGTTTGCGAGCGTGCCCGCGATCCTGCACGACCTCCTGACCCATCCCGACGTAAGCCCGGACGATCTCGCCAGTCTCCGCACGCCCGGGGTGGGCGGCGCCGACTGCCCCGAAGCGTTCCGCGAGTTGTACCGCGCGCGCTATCACGCCGAGGTCACGATCGGGTACGGCCTCACCGAGGCGCCGACCGCGGTGACGATGACGCGGCCCGACGAAGTGCCGGTGCCGAACAGCGCGGGGCGCGCGCTCCCCCATGTGCGCGTCGTTCCCCTCGACGAGCACGGCGCAGAGGTCGCGCCCGGTGAGATCGGCGAGCTCTGCATCGGTCCGGCGCTCGATGGCGAGTGGCAGGGCGTGTACACGCCGATGCTCGGGTACTGGAAGCAACCCGAAGCGACGGCCGCCGCGCTGCGCGACGACATCCTTCACACCGGCGATCTCGGTTCGGTCGACGAGCACGGCGAGGTGTTCGTGGCCGACCGGCGCAACGACCTGATCATCCGCGGCGGCGCCAACGTGTACCCGGCCGAGGTGGAGCGAGTGCTGCACCAAGACGAGCGAGTGGCCGCGTGTGCAGTGGTCGGCGTGCCCGACGAGCGACTCGGCGAGCGCGTCGTCGCGTTTGTGCAGGCGCAGCCGGGTGCAACCATCGACGCGGCCAAGCTCCTCGCCCGTTGCGAGGAGAACCTGGCGCGCTACAAGGTGCCGGAGCGCTTCGAGATCGTCGAGGCGTTCGAACGCACGCCGATGGGCAAGATCAAGAAGACCTCGCTTCGCGCCTTGCTCTGAGCAACCCACTGCTTTTGGGGCAATCGAGCCACCCTCAACGGGCGCTGGATTGCCCCGAAACGGGTTGTCAGGCCGCGAGCAAGGGCAGCAAGTGGGCCCGCAGGTCGACGGCCCATGCGATCGGGTCGTCGAGGCCCCAGCCGTGCTCGGGAAGGTCGAAGTACTCGACCGACAGACAGCCCTGATAGTCGAGCTCGTCGAGGCGCCGCAGGACCGCCGCGAAGTCGACAACGCCGGACGGATCGTCGATGTGCAGTTGGGTGGAGCCGGGCTTGCCCTGGCGAAGCTGCACGTGGTCGGCGAACTCGAGCATCTCGAGCGCGTCCTCGCCCCAGTCGGACACGTGACCGGTGTCGACCAGGAGCCGGAGGCCGGGCACCTCTTCCATCATCGCTTTCGCAGTTTCAAGCGAGTTGACGACCGATCCCGCCCAGGGCTCGAGCAACGCGCCGGGTGACCGCGTGAACCACCGCACGGTGCGCTCCCACATGCCCTCAACATTCCGCGGCGCGGGCGTGGTGCACCAGCCCGGTTGCGGTTTCGGGTACGCGGTCGGACAGCCGACCGGGAGCACGAGCGACGCCGGATCGACCTCGGTGCTCACGTCGATGTGCTCGAAGCCCAGCTCCTGGGCGCGCTTCGCGCGCTTGATGGGATCGCCGACTTTCCAGAAGGTCACATCGACCACACCGAGGCGGTACGCCACGGACTTACTTCTTCTCGCCCGAGAACTCCATGCCGGCCGGCAGCACCATGCCCACGTGCTGAAGATGCTGCCCGAGGATCTGGTCGAAGTGGTCGGCGACCTGTTCGGGTGTCCACCCGCCGTCGCGCCACATGAACGCCACCTGCTTCGGATGCTGGAAGATCGTGTACGCGTAGTCGGAGCGCCCGAGGATCTGCCCGTTCACGTGTGCGGCCCGCTCAGACGCAAGGAAGGCCACGAGCGGCGCGTTGAGCGCGGGGTTCTGCTCGGGCGGTGGCGTCTCGCCAGAACGCTCGAACAGCGCCGCGGTCATGCGCGTCGCGCCCGCCGGCGCCACCGCGTTAACGGTGATCCCGTAGCGGCCGAGCTCCAACGACCAGATGAACGTGAGGCCCATGAGCGCGGCCTTCGCCGCGCCGTAGTTGGTCTGCCCGAAGTTGCCGCGCAGTCCGGCCGAAGACGTGATGTTGATGATCCGGCCGTAGCCGGCCTCCTTCATGACCGGCGCGGCGTGACGCGCGCAATTGAAAGAGCCCTTGAGGTGCACGCCGAGCACGGCGTCGAAGTCTTCCTCCGACATCTTGACGAGCGTGCTGTCGCGCACGATGCCGGCGTTGTTCACGAGGATGTCGAGACGACCGAACGAGTCGACGGCCGTCTGCACGATGCGCTGGGCACCGTCGAAGTCGGTGACCGAGTCGTAGTTGGGCACGGCCTTCGTGCCGATGGCCTCGATCTCCTTGCACACCTGCGCGGCCGGGTCTTCCTCGGTGCCCTGGCCGTCGAGGCTCACGCCCACGTCGTTGATCACGACGTGGGCGCCCTCACGGGCCATGCAGAGAGCAAACTCGCGCCCAATACCCCGTCCCGAACCGGTGACGATCGCGACGCGCCCGTCCAAAAGTCCCATGACTGCGACCCGACTCAGGCGAGGGCGGCGGTGGCGGTGCCGCTGAGCACCTCGACGCCGTCCTGGTTCGTGACGGCCAACTCGACATCAACGAGCCGTTCGCCGCCGTCTTCGCGCTTGGCGACCACCTTCCCAGAGCATGTGAGCGTGTCGCCGGGCCACACCTGCTTGGAGAACCGCATCTGGAACTTTCGGAGAGCCTCCGGGCCGAACCAGTCCTTGAGGAGCCGCGCCAAGAGACCTGCTGTGAGCATGCCGTGACCGAACACCGATGGGTTGCCGACCTGGGTGGCGATGGTGTCGTCGTGGTGCATGGGGTTGAAGTCGCCGGATGCGCCTGCGTACTTCACGAACATGGTGCGAGTGAGCGGCCCCACTTCGAGGGGCGGTGCCTCGTCACCCTCGGAGATCGAGTCGAACGTCGGCGTGCCTGGCTTTGGTACTGGGGGCTTGGAATCGGCGGTCTTGGATTTGGGCGTCGTCATGGCGGCGGAGCGTACAGCAGCCGCGCCAGAGGTGACATCGTCGTCAGGTCCCACGTACCCTCCGGGCGTGGCAGGGCAGGGGGACGGCGTCGAGGACCAACACTCCAGAAATCAACACGCCAGAAATCAGGGCGCCGGGACGACGCTTCGCGATCGAGAGCTGCGGGCGCGGGGGCAGCGGACACTCGAACGCCTGCTCGAAGCCGGAGCCGTGGTGTTCGCGGCCCGGGGATTCCACGCCGCGCGGGTCGACGATGTGGTCAAGGCGGCCAAGACCTCACACGGGACCTTCTATCTCTACTTCTCGTCCAAAGAGGACCTGTTCCGTGCGCTGGCCGTCGATGTGGCCGAGATGATGGTGGAGCTCGCGCGCGACCTCCCCGACCTCTCTCCTGGCAGCGGCGACACGTATCGCGCGCTCCACGAATGGCTCGAGCGATTCGACGCGTTGTACGCGAAGCACGGACCGATGATCCGCACATGGACCGAGGCCGAGATCGTCGACAGCGAGATGGGCAAGGTCGGTGGCGATCTCGTGGTGCAGTTCTCGCGGGAGCTCGAGTCCCGGCTTCGGGGCGCGGCACCCGACATCGACGCCGGGGTCGCCGCGTTGGCCTTCGTGGCGATGATCGAGCGCTCGAACTACTACGTCGAGACGCGCCAGCTCCCGGTCGATCGGGTGCGGATGGTCGCCACCCTGGCGCGGGTGATGCATGCAGGGCTCTACGGCGCCATTCCCGCTCCGGTTGCGAACCCTGTGTGAGCATGCCTGGGTGAGCATGCCTGGGTGAGCATGGTTGACCCACGATTCAGCCACCTGGAACCAACGCGCACCCGTCAACGTTCTTGCTCCTGATGCGTCTCGCAACGATCTCGTCTGCCCTGCTCAGCGCGCTGCTCCTGTTCTCCGGAGTCGGCGCGGCCGCAGTGGCTGACAAGAAGGCGCCCTCGTGCGCGGCCAAGGCCAAGAAGGCTGCGGTCAAAGCCATCGAGTCCGCATACGAGGTCGTGATCAACGGAACCAACGCCGACCACACGCTCGACGAGAAGCTCTCGCTCATCGAAGGCGCCGACGATCCCGGGTTCCGGGCGGTGCTGGAGGACGTAGCCACCACGCATGCCGACGATCTCAACACCACCACTGTGGTTGTGCAGGAAGTCGTCTGCACTGGCAAACGGACGGCAGGTGTGCGCTTCCAGCTCGTGCTGGACGGCGAACCCGATGGGGGCCTCGCCCCGCCCGGCGGTGCCGTCGTCGACAACGGCCTCTGGAAGGTCACCCGAGCAACCGTCTGCCAGCTCGTCGCCCTCGCCGACCCGACGCTCCTGGAGCACGGTCCCTGCGCCAGCGCCCTGGCCTCACTGAACTGAGCCGGGTCCTCGGCAGGTCGAATGCCACCGCCCGCGACCACCCGTCAAGGAGACGGGGCTATATTCCTGACACCAATGTCAGGCCACGAGGGCTGAACCTCATCCCAAGGGCCCAATCCAATGGGGGGAACATGCGGAGACGAGTAGCAGCCTTGCTGATCGCCGCGCTAACCGCGAGTGTGCTCGTGGTCGGAGTGAGCGGGAGCGCGGGCGCAGCAGTGCAGAGCGCCAAGAAGCCGCTCTGCAAGGGCAAGACACAGGCGAAGGCTGAGGCCGCCATCGAGGATGCGTTCCTGCACTTCCTCGACGGTGCCCAGTTCCCGGAGGTCGCCGACAAGGCACCGTTCATCGAGTACATGAGCGGACCGCAGATCAGCCCGGAGCTGCTCGCGTACTTCACCGCGAGCAAGGAAAAGAACGCCGCGGCCGCCGCGAGCACGTCGGTGGTGGTCAACACGATCAAGTGCAAGGGCAAGGACGAGGCCGGAACCAAGTGCACGTCGAAGTATGCGTGCGCCCAGTACGACCTCGTGCTTGGTGGTTCACCGGCTCCGGGCATCGCTGGTCCGGGGTACGCGATCCTCATCGGCAAGGTCTGGAAGGTCACAGCACGCACCTTCTGCGACCTGAGCGCCGGTGGTGACGCGACCGTCTTCGAGACCGTCGACGCGTGCCTCCAAGCGTCGCTCGGCGAGGAGCCTGTGGACCTCGAGGACGCGTGATCCAGCACCACAAGTAGCAACGCGAGCACGCAGCACAGGGGCCGCCCTT
>CAMDCC010000123.1 GCA_945889545.1 Bifidobacterium breve
GCCGTGGGACTTGGTGCAATCGACACCTCGGTCTGCGAGCTCTTTCATCAGTTCCTCGGAGTCGGACATGTCCACCACTCACCTCGGCGGAAGTCGCACTACGACGATGAAGTGACCTTTTCGGTGCAGGCGATGGTGGAGCTGATCGAGGTGGTTGTTCCTTTCATGGATGAGCATCTACCTGACTCGTACAAGCGGCAGCAGTACCTCGAATGGCGGATGAACCTTTTCGACTACTGGGAACATCACGCTCGACGGCGCCGACCGTGCACCGTCGATGAATGCGAGCAGCCACAACGCGCGCATGGCTTCTGTCGACACCACCTCTGGGAGTTCCACCGCCAATGAGTGGCCCACTGGCGCGAGACTGATTTGGTGCTCAGTCAGCAGCAGATCGATCGATTTGGTCGGGATGGCTTTCTCGCCCTCGACCGTCCGCTCGTCTCCAGTGACGACCTCGACGCGGCACGCCAGCTCATCGACGGGTTGTTCGACCGCTTCGACGAGCTTCCCAGCGATCTCGCCTACGACCTCGGCGATGTTCAGCTCCACGATGGGCCGCAGAAGCTCCCGGAGATCAACGACGTGCTCCAACTCGAGCCTCGACTTCGGGACACGGTCGCCTTTGCGCGTTGTCGCGACTTGGCCGCCGAGCTGTTGGGGAGCAAGGTCAAGTGCTCGTTCTCTCACGCCATCAGCAAACCTCCCCACAACGGCGCGGCCAGAGCGTGGCACCAGGATCTCGCCGACGCACCGCACCTGGCGGGCGTCGACGCGGTGCACATCTGGATTCCGCTCCAGGACGTGACCGAGACGAACGGCTGCATGCACTTCATCCCTGACGACGGGCATCCCCGGCTGTTGCCCCACCGAACGCCTGCTGGCAGTTCCGGTACAGGTGCATTCTCGGCCGAGAACGTCGATGCCTCACGCGCCGTCGCCTGCCCGGTCAGCGGAGGCATGGCCACCGTTCACCGCCCGACGACGCTGCACTACACCGGACCCAACGACACCGATGAGCCGCGCCTGGCCTGGATCCTGCATTTCCACCGAGAGGTTCCTCGACCCCTGAAGGTCAAAGTTCGACGCTCATTGTCACGCATCAAGCGAGCGCTTCACGCCTGAATCTTTCCGGTGAATCTTTCCGGCATCGCGCGAGCGCTTCACTACCCTCAGATCCTCATGATCGGGATCATCGACTACCGAGCCGGCAACGCGCCCAGCGTTGGCTACGCGCTGACCCGACTCGGCATCGAGCACGAGCTCGTGGACACACCCGAGCGAATCGAGACACTCGACCGGATCATCCTTCCCGGGGTGGGCGCGGCGCGAGCCACGATCGACTCCCTCGAGTCGTCGGGTCTCGTCGAGCCCCTCACACGCCGCGTGCGCGACGACCGCGTGCCATTCCTTGGCATCTGCATCGGACTCCAGGTGCTCTTCGAGCACAGTGAGGAGAGCGACACCGCGTGCCTCGGGTGGGTCCCGGGCGAGGTCAGAAAGTTCCCCGACACCGCTCGCGTCCCGCAGATCGGCTGGAACTCGGTGCAGCTGCAGCGCGAACACCCACTGACGGCGTCGTTCCCCGACGGCGGCCACTGCTACTTCGTGAACTCGTACTACGCAGTTCCTGCAAGCGACGACGACGTCCTCGGCCGCACCGACTACGGCCTCGAGTTTTGCTCCGTCGTGGCCCACGACAACATCGTCGCGACGCAGTTCCACGCCGAGAAGAGCGGCCCGCTCGGCCTCGGGCTGCTCACCGCGTTCGCCGAGTGGGATCCGGCATCAGGAGATTCGGCACCAGGAGATTCGGCGTGCTGACCAAGCGGTTGATCGCGTGCTTCGACGTCGTCGACGGACGCGTCACCAAAGCGCAGCAGTTCCAAGACAACATCGACGTCGCTCCCGCCGAGGAGCTGGCCCAGCGCCTCTACGAAGATCAGATCGACGAGATCGTCTTCTACGACATCACGGCAAGCGCCCAACGGCGCAAGATCGACTTGGACACCGTGCGCAAGGTCGCCCAACACGTCTTCGTCCCGTTCACGGTCGGTGGCGGCATTCGTTCGGTCGACGACATGTTCGAAGTGCTCAAGGCCGGGGCCGAGAAGATCAGCGTCGACTCGATGGCGGTGCGGAACCCCGACATCATCCGTCAGGGCGCCGACGCCTTCGGTCGTCAGTGCGTGGTGTTGAGCACCCAGGTCAAGCACGTCGGTGTGAGCAACGGGCTCCCGAGCGGTTACGAGGTGTTCATCGACGGCGCGCGCGAGCCCACCGGAATGGATGCGCTCGATTGGGTGCGTCGTGGGGAGGATCTCGGCGCGGGCGAGATCGTCGTGAACAGCATCGATCGCGACGGCACCGCGTCGGGCTACGACCTCGACATCACGAGCGCAGTCGCCGCGTCGGTGAACGTACCCGTGATCGCTTCCGGTGGTGCGGGCACGGTGGACCACATCGCCGCCGGTCTCACCGAAGGCGGGGCGCAGGCCGCCATCATCAGCTCGATCCTCTACTCACCGCGGCTCGAGCGGAACCTGGGTGTTCGAGAGCTGAAGGAAGCCCTCGCGGCACGCGACGTGCCGATGCGGCCCTACCTCGAGACCTGACGGGCTGCTTCGGGTTCGTCGGTCACCTCGACCCGGGCCGCGTCGGCCCACAAGCGGTCGAGGTCGTAGAAGTCGCGCGTCTCGTCGAGGAAGACGTGCACCACGAGGTCGCCGTAGTCGAGCAGCACCCACGTGGCGTCATCGAGCCCTTCGACGCCGATCGGGCGCGAGCCGTCGTACTCTCGCATCACGCGCTCCACCTCGTCGACGATCGTGCGTACGAGGCGCGTGTTGGACGCGCTCACCAGCACGAAGTAGTCGATGATGCTGATGATCTCGCCAACGTCGAGAACGGCAACGTCGTGGCCGCTCTTTGCTACCGCCACTTCCGCGGCGGCGAGGGCACGGGCTTGAGCGTCGACGTGGGCATCGACGTGGGCATCGACGTGGGCATCGACGTGAGCGTCGTTGCTCGCGCCGGAGTGCGAGCTGCTCAAGCGTCCCGCCCCGTCGTCATCGAGCGTCAGTGTAGAGGCCGCGTTCGCGAATGCTTTGCACGACGACCGGCGGTACGAGTCCATCGATCGGACGACCATCGCCCAGTCGATCTCGAATATCGGTCGACGAAACGTCGAGGCGCGGGATCGGCAGATGCTCGACCCGCCAGCCGGCGCCAGGAGGCTCAGCGTGTTCGCCGTCGCGTTCGATCACCACGACGGTCGCAAGCGATCGCGTGTCGTCCAGCCGCTTCCACGTCGACATGTTCGCGACCGCATCTGCTCCGAGGATGAGGAACAGCTCCCGTTCCGGTGCCGTGAGCGCTTCGAGCGTGTCGGCCGTGACCGATGGAGCGTCGCGGTCCACTTCGATGGAGCTGGCCTCGACGCCGTCCACTCCCGAGAACGCCGCTTCGACCAACGCCAGGCGGTCGGATGCGGAACCCACCACCCGATCGCGCTTCTGCCAGGGATCGCCGGCGACCACTACGAGCACCCGATCGAGATGGAGCGCGTCACGGGCGTTTACCGCCGCGACGACGTGCCCGACGTGCACGGGATCGAAGGTGCCGCCGAGCACGCCCAGGCGCTCGGTGCGTTCGGCCACCGCGGCAGTGTACGGGGCCCCCGTTCAAGACCCGCTTCGGAATCTCGGCGTTCACATTCCGGTCACGCGGCCGCAACAACCCGATCAGTAGCCTCGGGCCGTGAGTGGAGATGGTGCGAGCCTGCTCGTTCGTGTCTGGCTTCCCGACCGCCCGGGCGCGCTGGGTCTGGTCGCGTCCCGGATTGGTTCCGTGGGCGGCGACATCGTGGGCATCGATGTGCTCGAGCGAGGTGCCGACATCGCCGTCGACGAGTTCGCGGTGCTCCTCCAAGACGGCAGCCTCGTCGACCTGCTGGTCCGCGAGATCGAGCAGGTCGACGGTGCGTCGGTCGAAGAGGTCCGGTTCGTCGACGCGTTCCCCGACCCCCGCCTCGACGCGCTCGAATCGGCGGCAACGCTGTGCGAGGCGAGCTCGGTGGACGACCTCCAACAGACACTGCTCGCACACACCCGCCGCGAGTTCCTTGCCGATTGGTCGGCGCTCGTGCGCGGCGGCGAGGTGGTCGACACCGCGGGCGACGGTCATCCGCCCGCCGATCTGCTCGCCGCGCTCGCCGCAGGCACGACGGCGTCGCCTCGAGTCGCCGACGGCACCACCGGACCGGAGGATCTTGCCGTCGCTTCGCTCCCCCGTCACGAGGCCACGCTGCTCCTCGGACGCGCCGGCCACCCGTTCCGTCGCCGCGAACGCGTCCAGCTGCTCGCGCTCGCGCGCATCGCCGACCGCGCCTGGATCCTCCTCGACGACTAACCCAGGGATTCTCGGCACGCTGAAGGAGTCCATGTGTCCTTCAGCGTGCCGAAAACGCCGCGCGTTAGCCCTCGGCGATGGTGGTGACGAAGCGTTCGAGCTGGCGGAGGTTGCGGCACTCGTAGACGCCGTCGCAATGCGGTGCGTACTCGGCGATCACCGAGTCGCCCGTGTCCCAGTAGCCCCTTGGTTCAGGGTTCAGCCAGTACACATGCTTCCCCCGCTTGCGGAGCGCGTCGAGCACCCATGCTTGTGGGGCGTGGTAGTTGTTGCGCGCATCACCGAGCAGGATGATCGACGACTTCGGCGTGACCTCTTTGAGATGCCGATCGTGGAACACCTCGAGCGCGTGGCCGTAGTCGGAGTGACCATCGACCCACACCACATCGGCCTCGGTGTTCACCCGGTGGACGGCATCCATCACGTCGTCGGACTCCTGAAAGAAGCGGGTGACCTCGTCGATGCCGTCGATGAACACCCATGAACGCACCTTGGAGAACTGACTCGCCATCGCATAGACGAACTGCAGAGTGAACCGGGCGAAGCTCGCGACCGATCCGGAGATGTCGGCGACCACCATGATCTCGGGCTTCGACGGATGCGGGTTGCGGAACTTGGGCTCGGCGGGCACGCCGCCGTATGAGAGCGACGCGCGCACGGTGCGGCGAAAGTCGAGGTGGCCCCGGTGCAGCCGCCGGCGCCGCTGCGCGAGCCGTGCCGCGAGTGTGCGGGTCAACGGATAGATCGCTCGCTGGAGAGCGATCATCTCGTCGCGCGAAGCATGCATGAAGTCGACGTCTTCGGGCAGCGGCTTCCGGAGCGTGCGGGCCATCGCCTCGACACCCCGATCGGCAACGAGCCGACGGCGGATCTCCGCCTCAACCAACTCGCGCAACGTACGCAGTCGCTCGTCGAACTCCTCACGCTTGAGGCGCTGGGCCAGCTCGTCGTCGGGCACCTCACCCGCTTGCCGTGCGCGACCCATAAGCCGCGCGCCGAGGTCGTCGAGATCGAGCTGTCGCAGCGTGCGGTAGAGGTAGTACGTACCGCCTACGGGACGACCGGGCTCCATGCCTGCGAACGCCGTGACGGCCATCCCCGCGAGCCGACGGAGCTCGTCGCGGTCCATCGACATCAGTGCATCGAGCAGCATCGCCGCGAGCTCTTCACGCGACATGTCGCTGCCCGCCCCACCGCCACCGGCGGCTTCGGCCGCGAGCGCTTCCCAGAGCTCGTCGTCGTCGCCACCTTCGCCGTCGACACCGGGCGAGTAGAGCGAGAAGTACACGTCGAAGACGGTTTCGAACGCGTTCCAGTGATTGTGGTGCTTGACGAGCGTCGCACCGAGCGCGGCCTTGAAGACGTCGCGCTCGGAGATGTTCACGTGCTCGACCGCGCGCATCGCGTCGAGGTTCTCGGTCATAGAGACGGGCAATCCCGCCGCCCGCAGCTCGTGTACGAACCCTTGGAGCACGTCCAACACCTTGGCTACGCTCCCGCTCCGCTACTTTCGCCTTGCTCGGCTCGCTTCATCTCCATGGCTCGCTCACTGCGGGGAAAACCCGCCCCGCAGCCGTTCGACTCGCGCCGCTCCACTCGCTTCGCAAGCATCACGCCTTCTTGACTGCGGGTTTCTCCTCGGGTACCAGCTCCTTGCGGGCCTTCGCGATGTCGCTCTGGTACTTGAGGAGCACATGCAGAGTCTCGCCGATGACCTCGGGTGAGATCTCCTTCTTGCCCAGATAGAGCAACGTGCGCGCCCAGTCGATCGTCTCGGAGATCGACGGGGCCTTCTTCAACTCGAGCTCGCGGATCGATCGCACGACCCCGGCCACCTGCGCCGCGAGCTCGTCGTCGATCTCGGGCACGCGCACCCGCACGATGTCCTTCTCGCGTTCGAGGTCGGGGTAGTCGACATGCAGGTAAAGACACCGGCGCTTCAAGGCTTCTGACAGCTCACGCGTGTTGTTCGACGTGAGGATGACGATCGGGATCTGGTTGCCCTTGATCGTGCCGAGCTCGGGGATCGACACCTGGAAGTCGGAGAGCACCTCGAGCAAGAGAGCTTCGGTCTCGATCTCGACGCGGTCGACCTCATCGATGAGCAAAACGATCGGTTCTTCGGCCCGGATGGCTTCGAGAAGCGGCCGCGTGAGCAGAAACTCCTCGGAGAAGATGTCGGTCTCGACATCGCTCCAACTCGTCTCGTGCTCGCGATCGGACTGGATCCGCAGGAGCTGCTTCTTGTAGTTCCACTCGTAGAGCGCCTTGGACTCATCGAGACCCTCGTAGCACTGCAGGCGGATTAGTCGCGACCCTGTGCTCTGCGCGATCGCCTTGGCGAGCTCGGTCTTGCCCACCCCGGCCGGGCCCTCGACCAGCACCGGCTTCTCGAGCCGGTCGGCCAGGTACACCACCCCTGCGATGTTGGCGTCGGACAGATAGTCGACGCTGCGCAGGCGCTCGATGACATCAGGTACTGACTCAAACTGATTCGACACTGCTCTTCCCTACTCGCGGATTTGACCGTCGCCCCAGACGACGTATTTGTACGTCGTCAGCTCGCGCAATCCCATCGGGCCGCGCGCGTGGAGCTTCTGGGTGGAGATTCCGATCTCGGCGCCGAGCCCGAACTCTTCGCCATCGGTGAACCGGGTGGACGCGTTCACCATCACGACCGCGGCATCGACCTCATCGGTGAAGCGGCGCGCCGCGTCGAGATCACGCGTGAGGATCGCTTCGGTGTGACCAGTGCCGAAGCGGTTGATGTGATCGATCGCCGCCCCGAGGTCGGGGACCACCGCAACGGTGAGCTTCAGGTCGAGAAACTCCTGACCGAAGTCGGCGTCGGTGGCGACGCCCATCTCCGGCCAACGGCTACGGGAGCCATCGTCGCCGAGAAGCTCCACACCTCGAGCCGCCAGCTCGGCGCACACGCGGGGTACGAACACATCGGCCACAGCTTCGTTGACCACGAGCGACTCAGCCGCGTTGCACACGCTCGTGCGCTGCGTCTTGGCGTTGATCACGATCTCGAACGCTTCGTCGAGATCGGCCTGCGAATCCACGTAGACGTGGCAGTTACCGTCGCCGTCGATCACCACCGGGACCGTCGCGTTCTCGCGAACGCTCGCGATGAGTGCCGGACCGCCCCGCGGCACAAGACAATCGATGAAGTCCGTGAGCTGCATGAGCTGCACCGCGGCTTCGTGGGCAACGTCGTCGACCATGACGATGCCGTCCTCCGGCAACCCGACCTTCTGAAGTGCTTCGCGCAGCACACCGGCGATCGCGAGGTTGGAGCCCAGCGCGGTTCCCGAACCGCGCAGGATCGCCGCGTTCCCCGACTTGAGACAGAGCCCGGCGGCGTCGCTCGTGACGTTGGGCCGGTTCTCGTAGATGATCGCCACCACACCGAGTGGCACCCGCACGCGTTCGATGCGCAAGCCGTTCGGGCGCCGCCAGCCGTCGAGCACCTCACCCACGGGGTCGGTGAGCGCCGCGACCTTGCGCAAGCCGTCGGCCATCCCCGTGAGCCGCTCGTCGGAGAGACGGAGCCGGTCGAGCGGTCCGGCTTCCATGCCCTCGGCGGCCGCGGCCTCCACGTCGGCGATGTTGGCCGCAAGCACCTCGGGCGCCCGCTCGAGGAGCAACTCAGCCGCAGCCAGCAGCGCAGCGTCTTTCTCGTCGGAGCTCGCTCCCGCCATCCGCCGGCTCGCAGCCTTGGCGCGGCTCGCAAGCACGTCCACAGGGGTAGCCACGCACCGAGTGTACCGGTGACCCCACACACCCCTTGCTGGATTTAGCGGTGGGGCGAGGCCGCGCCCTACGGACATGCCGTCGGCAGCGGC
>CAMDCC010000124.1 GCA_945889545.1 Bifidobacterium breve
ACAACTCTTCGGCGCCCGAGCAGGTGGAGTACCTCGCCCGCCACTGCGGCGCGGTCGTGGCGATCGTGGAAGATGTCGAGTATCTCGAGCGCGTGCTCACGGTGCGCGCCGAGCTCCCTGCGTTGCAAGCGATCGCGATCATCGACGACGATGGTCGTGCGCCCGGCGACGTGCTGCATTGGGCCGATCTGTTGAAGAACGACCCGATCGATCTCGACACCGCGGCCGGCACAGCGAACGCCGACGACCTGGCCACGATCATCTACACGTCGGGCACGACCGGTCCGCCGAAGGGCGTGATGCTCGACCACGCCAACATCGTGTGGACGGTCGAGAGCCTGCTGCGCTGCTGGGACGAGGTGCCGTACTTCAGCCGCATGGTGTCGTACCTGCCGATGGCGCACATCGCGGAGCGCATGACGTCGCACTACCAAGGCGTCGTCGGCGTGTTCGAGGTGACCACATGCCCCGAGCCGTCGCAGATTGCGTCGTACCTGCCGCAGGTGCGGCCCGAGGTGATGTTTGCGGTGCCGCGTGTGTGGGAGAAGATCCACGCCGGCGTGCTCGCGCTCGCCGGTTCCGACCCGAATCAGCAGGCGATGCTCGACGCGGCGTTGCCGGTTGGCGAGCAGGTGGCGGAGTACCGGGCGCGGGGTGAGTCGCTGCCCGCTGATCTCGCCACGGCGTGGGAGACCGCCAAGCCCGTCGGCGACTTCGTGCTCAACCTGTTGGGGCTCGACCAGATCAAGTCGGCGATCAGCGGTGCGGCGCCTCTGCCTGTGGAAGTGCTGAAGTTCTTCCGGGCGCTCGGCCTGGAGATGTCGGAGATCTACGGGCTCTCCGAGACGTCGGGCCCGATGACCTGGGAGCCCTTCCGGGTGAAGGTAGGCACCGTGGGCCCGAAGATCTCCGGGTGCGAGGTGGTGCTCGCCGACGACGGTGAGGTGCTCGCCCGGGGCGGCAACATCTTCCGGGGCTACCTGAACGACGAGGAGCGCACCGCCGAGGCGCTCGACGCCGACGGCTGGCTCCACTCGGGCGACATCGGCGTGCTCGACGACGACGGCTACCTCAAGATCGTCGACCGCAAGAAGGAGCTCATCATCACCGCGGGTGGGAAGAACATCTCGCCGGCCAACCTGGAGGCGGCGCTGAAGTCGTTCCCGCTGATCGGGCAGGCCGCGGTGATCGGCGACATGCGGCCGTTCATCTCGGCGCTCGTCGTGCTCGACCCCGAGGTGGCGCCCGCCTGGGCCGCGAAGCAGGGGCTGGCCTCGACTGTGCTCGCCGACCTCGCCCGCGATCCCGTGGTGCTGGAAGAGATTGCGCGCAACGTGGCCGAGGCGAACAAGCGCTTCTCCAAGGTGGAGGCCATCAAGAAGTTCATGCTGCTCGGCGAGGAATGGCTCTCAGACTCCGAAGAGCTCACGCCCACCATGAAGCTGAAGCGCCGCGGCATCAACGCCAAGTACGCCGACGAGATCGAGGCGATGTACACGCGCTAGTTGTTACTCCCGCTCTCTCAGAGCGGGGCGGACAGTGCACCGGGCCCTGCAAGAGCGCTTCGCACACCGTGGCGCGACTCACCAGCCACACACCATCGCCCGCCGTTCGGCGCCGCGCCGGCGGTAGTGGGAGCTGGCCAGCTTGAAGCCCACGCGATGGGCCCAGCCCATCGGCGACTCCATCACCTGTACCTCGTTCCACCGTTCGCACACCCGCACGAGTGCCTCCTGCGCCAGCTCCTCGGCAACGTGACGATCACCCGTGGAGAGGCTGAGCGCACCAACAAGGCGCGGCCAGGCCTCCCGACAGAAGCCGGTCAACTCGGGCGTTCGCGTCACTACGGAACAGACGCTCGCGCGGGGGCAAACGGTTTCACGATCCCGCAAGTATCGCTATGAAGTTTTCAAGGAGCTGGTGGGGAAGTCACGCCATCACGCCTGGTCCCAGACTGGGCTTCGGCCCAGTTGGGCTCAGGGTGCTCGGGCGACCTGTTTGACGCGTTCGAGGCGCAGCCCATCGGGTTCCGATGGGTCGCCTTCGAGGCGCCACGGACCATTGGGTACCAACATCTGGTGGTGACGGCGGCGTTTGCAGGCCAACACGATGTTGTCGGGGTTGTGGGTGCCGCCGTCGGAGCGGGGGATGAGGTGGTGGTAGTCGAGGCTTTCGGTCTCGTCGCAGGTGCCGACGCGGCAGTGGTGGTCGCGGGCACGCACGAAGCGCTTGGTCTCGGCGGGGATGTCGTCGGTGCCGGTCCGCGCCCCGTAGAGCACTCCGTCGCTGACGGTGACGTTCGAGACGGTGGCGTGTTCCATCAGATCAGAGACCGTCGTGTCGGCGATCGGCATCCCATCAACCTCAGCGGGCCCATCGGGTGGGACATGGAAGGTGATGTGCGCGCGCAGCGGACCGGGGTTGCCGTCGGTGTAGTTCTTGCAGAGGTCGATGAACGCGTCGGCCATACGGTGCCCGAGCTTCTCCCAGGGTTGTCCGGTTGGGGGCTTGCGGCGTTCGGCCATGCGTTCGAAGACACGCTTGGCGAAGGCGCCGTCGACGTCGGGCAGCTCGAAGTGCCCCGACATCATCCCGGAGCCGGGCCGGACCCAGAAGCGAAAGTCGCGGGCCTCGCGCCGAGCCTGGGCGTCGGCGGCGGTGGGGATCTTCTGCTTGCGGGCGATGCGCTCCAGGTCTGCGGGTGAGTACCGCGACGCCCGCTCCGCCCACCGGGCGTCGGTCTCGGGCGTGGCGATCTCCGCCAGCGGCTTGAGCTGATCCCACGACAGCACACCGGCGTGTGCGGCCGCCGCGATCGCGGGCAGGGCTTCGAGCTGGCGGGCGACCTCCCGGTTCTGGCGGGCGGTGCGGGGCGACTCGTTGTGCCGGCCCCGCAAGATGTCTTCATTCACGTCGACCTGGCCCCGCTCGTCGAGCACTCGCCGCACCGCGAGCTGCTCGACCTTCAAGGCGCGTTGTTGGGCCTCGAGCTCGGTGTCGCGGGCGCGCAGCCATTCGGTGGTGTGGCCGCGGAGCTCATCGAGGTGGACATCCCAGTCGAACATATGTTCGTATCGTAGTGACCCGGTGTGACACTGTCAAACGGAACCCAAAATGCCCTCTGACCAGCCCAAACGCCCTCATTCTGCTCAGGCAGAACTCGATCGACAACTCCTGATGACCGATGACCGCACAACGTCGTCGTGGTCGTCCAAGTCGCTGTCGCGTTCGGGTTCGGGTTCGGACCAGCCTCGGCCGCGGCCTGATCCCAAGCCTCCTACGCTGGCGGCCTCGTGCGCAGGTTCACTTGCACCTGTCCTAGCCGATTCGTCCACCGGATCGGATGCCCGTTCTTTGGGCTGCGTGTGTTCATCGGTGGAGTCATGGCGGGGATCGTGTTGCTGCTCGGCGCGGTCGGAGTAATCGTCTTGACGACGGGGGGAATCGTGGGTGCGGTCGCAGTGCTGACTCTTGCCCTGGGTGTCGTCGCCGCCTCGCTCGCAGCCCGCCGAATAGGCCTCTAGATCGTTTTGTGCAGGCACTCTTCCTGCACAGAATCACCCATCACTCCGGGCCCTTCTGTGCAGGTCGCTACGCGGTGACTTGGACCAGTTCTCCGCTGTGGACGTCGAAGATGAAGCCGCCGACTTGGAGCTCCGGTGGGAGCAGCGGGCACGCGGCGATGACCTCGAGGTCGGCCTGCAAGGTGGCCAGCTGATCCGTGCTGGCGAGGAACTCGAACCCGGTTGCGTCGACACCACGGAGTGCACCGATGCGGGCTTGAAGCTCGTCATCGGTGCTGCCGACCATCGCACAATCGGTGTGTTGCATCACGCAGACCCGGGTGGCGCCGAGCAAGTTTGTGGCGAGCACGAGTGAACGCAACGCGTCTTTCGTGACGCGGGCCCCAGCGTTGCGAATGATCTTGGCGTCGCCCGGTTGCAAGCCCAGCGAAGCGAGCGGATCGATGCGCGAGTCGATGCAGGTCAAGACGGCCAATCCCCTCGCGGCGATGCCCGGCACGCCCGAGTCGTGGAACTCCGTCTGATAGCGACGGTTGGCGTCGAGCAGATCGTCGAACATCACCGAGCTCAGCCCAGGCACTCAGCCCGTGGGGGCGAGGCGTTTCCTGTGCGCTATCGCTAGGTCGGCGACGGCGGCGATGACGGCCGACAGCTTGTAGTCCTTCGGGGTGAACACCGCGGCGACGCCGGCGCTGAGGAGCACTGGCTGATCGGCGTCGGGGATGATCCCGCCGACGACTACTGGCACGTCGACGCCCGCCTCGTGCAGCAGGCGGATCACTTCGGGCACCAGCTCCATGTGCGAGCCCGACAGAATCGACAGGCCGATCACGTCGACGTCCTCATCACGCGCCGCAGTCGCGATCTCCGCGGGCGTGAGGCGGATCCCCTGGTACACGACCTCGAAGCCCGCGTCACGTGCCGCGACCGCGATCTGCTCGGCACCGTTCGAATGGCCGTCGAGCCCAGGCTTGCCCACCAGGATGCGCAGCGGTCCGCCGAGCTCTGCTGTCGCCAGCGCCACCCGCTCGCGCACTGCCACGAGATCCCCAGTCGGCGCGACGGCCACACCGCCAATACCCGTAGCGGCGCGGTACTCGCCGAACACCTCGCGCAACGTGTCGGACCATTCACCGACCGTGCCGCCCACCCGAGCGAGGGCGATCGTGGCCGGCATCAAGTTCTCGGTGGTCGCGGCAGCCGAGCGCAACGCATCGATCGCCTTGGATACCGCGTCGTTATCCCGAGCGGCCCGCCACTCCTCCAACCGTGCGACCTGTTCGGCCTCCGCCGCAGGATCCACCACGAGGATGTGCTCGGCGTCGGCGGTCACGAGCGGCGACGCCGCCGTCTCGGTGAACGAGTTCACGCCGACCACCTCGAGATCGCCCGACTCGATCCGGCGCACGCGCTCCGAGTGGCTCTGCACGAGCCGACCCTTCATGGCGTCGGTCATCTCGAACGCGCCACCGCCGTCGAGCACCCACTGGAGCTCGGCGCCCGCCGCCGCTTCGAGCGAAGCCGTCTTCGCCTCGATCACCTTCGAGCCCTCGAAGATGTCGCCGTACTCCAAGAGATCGGTCTCGAACGCCAAGACCTGTTGGATGCGCAGCGACCACTGCTGGTCCCACGGCCGCGGCAAGCCCAACGCCTCGTTCCACGTGGGCAGCTGGATGGCCCGCGCTCGCGCGTCCTTCGACAGCGTGACGCCCAGCGTCTCCAACACGATGCGCTGCACGTTGTTCTCGGGTTGCTCCTCGGTGAGGCCGAGCGAGTTCACCTGCACGCCGTAGCGAAAGCGGCGCAGCTTCTCGTCGGTCACGCCGTACCGCTCGGCGACGAGCCGCTCCCACATGCGCGCGAACGCGCGCATCTTGCAGGTCTCCTCCACGAACCGAATGCCGGAGTTCACGAAGAACGAGATCCGCCCAACCACCTCGGGCATCTGGTCGGCCGTCACCTGGCCCGATTCCTGCACCGCGTCGAGCACGCCCACCGCCGTCGCGAGCGCGTACGCGATCTCCTGCACCGGCGTCGCGCCCGCCTCCTGAAGGTGGTACGAGCACACGTTGATCGGGTTCCACTTCGGCACATGCAGCACCGTGTGGCAGATCACGTCGACGGTCAGACGTCGCGACGGCACCGGCCCGAAGATGTACGTGCCGCGGCTCAGGTACTCCTTCACGATGTCGTTCTGGGTCGTCCCGGAGAGCAAGCCAGGGTCGACGCCCTGCTCCTCGGCGAGCGCGAGGTACATGCCGAGCAGCCACATCGCCGTGGCGTTGATCGTCATCGACGTGTTCATCTCGTCGAGCGGGATGCCGTCGAACAGCGTCCGCATATCGCCGAGATGCGGCACCGGCACGCCGACCTTGCCCACCTCGCCGCGGGCGAGCACGTGGTCGGGGTCGTACCCCGTCTGTGTGGGGAGGTCGAAGGCCACCGACAGGCCCGTCTGCCCCTTCGAGAGGTTGGTCCGGTACAGCTCGTTCGACGCCCGGGCCGACGAGTGGCCCGAGTACGTGCGCATCATCCAGGGTCGATCGCGGGGCTGATCGCGGGGCTGATCGCGGGGCTGATCGCGGGATGCGTCGCTCACCCCACCAGTCTCCCGCGTGGGGGGTGGCCATGGAGAAGTCGGGACGAGTCGCGAGATGCGAGTCACAGGTGGTGCAGCGTACGAGTCGCGACTCGGAGACTCCGCCGAGTCAATGAGGCCGAGTCAGCCGTCTGATGGTTCAGCCGTCTGATGGTTCAGCCGTCTGATGGTTCAGCGCGAGTAGTCGTAGAACCCTTCGCCTGACTTCCGCCCGAGGTGACCATCGCCCACCATCTTGGTGAGCAACGGTGCCGGCGCGTAGTTGGCGTCCTGGTACTCCTCGTGGAGGGCTTCGAGGATCGAGAGGCTGGTGTCGAGGCCCACGAGGTCGAGCAGCTCGAGCGGGCCCATCGGGAAGTTGCAACCGCCCTTCATGGCGGCGTCGATGTCGTCGCGGGTGGCGAGTCCGGCGTCGAGTGCCTTGACCGCGTTGTTGAGGTACGGGAACAGGAGCGAGTTCACGATGAACCCGGCCCGGTCCTCCACGTCGACCACGGTCTTGCCGCAGGCCTCGGCGAACGCGCGGGCCACGGCGATGGTTGCGGGCGCTGTGGTTGCTGTGTGCACCACCTCGACGAGGGGCATCACCGGCGCCGGGTTGAAGAAGTGGATGCCACAGACCCGTTCGGGCTTGCTCGTCGTGTCGGCAAGCGCACTCACCGACAGGGTCGACGTGTTGGTCGCGAGGATCTCAGCCGAGCAGATCGTGTCGAGCTCGGCAAACAATGCCTGCTTCGCAGCGAGGTCTTCGACGATCGACTCCAGCACGAGGTCGCAGCTTGCGAGCTCGGCGAGGTCGGTGACGGCGCGCACGCGTCCGAGGATGGCTGCGCTCTCCGTCGCGTCGAGCTTTCCCTTCTCGACCTGCTTGCCCAGCGACTTCTCGAGCGATGCGACCATCGACAGTGCGCCCTCTTCGGTGCGGCTCCGCACCACGACGTTGAGGCCGGCCTTGGCTACGACCTCGGCTACACCCGCGCCCATGATCCCGGACCCGACCAGCCCAACCTGTTGTCCCGCCATTGCGTTGCCACCTCCGCGCGCGCCCGACCGGACGTTTGAGTGTCCGAGGACGTTACCGCGCGGTAACCACCGTCGGTGGAACGGTCCTGGTGGGTGCGTCACCGGTAGGCTCCGCGCCGCATGAGCCCAACCGACACGAGACGCAGCGGAGCCGTGCTCGGATGAGCGGGACGGCGGAGCGGAGTCGACCAGACAGAAAGGTGAAGTGGTCCGGCGCAGCCATGGGCACCTTGGCGCTCGTCGGTGGTGGCGAGTGGAACGACGCGTGTCAGGCGTTCGACCGGGAGCTCCTCGAAGCTGCAGGCGCGAGCGAGGTGGTGGTGCTGCCCACGGCGGCGGCGTTCGAGCATCCCGATCGCGCTGCCGACCGCGCGACCACGTACTTCGAATCGCTGGGCGCCACCGTGCGCGCGCTCATGGTGCTGCGCCGCTCCGAAGCCGAGGATGCCAAGGCGGTCGAGTTCGTGCGCAAGGCGAAGGCGATCTACCTCTCCGACGGGTCGCCGCTGCACCTTCGCTCCGTGCTCAAGGCGTCGGCGTTGTGGGAGGCGATCCTCGCCTCGTACCACGCCGGTGGCGTGCTGGCGGCGTCAGGCGCGGGCGCCACGCTCGTGTGTGACCCGATGGTGGACCCGCGTGGTGGGGCGTACACCGTGGGGCTCGGGGTGGTGCAGAACCTTGCGGTGTTTCCGTATCACGGCAGCGCCGCTGATCATCTGCGGGAGCGGTCGATCGACCTGTTGCCCAAGGGCGCCAAGCTCGTCGGCATCGACGAGCAGACTGCGCTCATCCGAGATCCTGCGGGTGCGTGGCGCACGGCGGGCTCGGGTGTCGTCACCGTGTACACGGGTCGCGAGACGCTCGAGCATCGCGCGGGCAGTGCAGTGAGCGAGCTCGAGAACTAGTGCCTTGTCAGGCAACGTTTGCGCGCTTTACGAGTTCGGTGAGTGCTCGGTCGTGGGCGTTGCGGTTCCGCCAGGCGATGTAGCGGCGGATCATGCGGCCTTGGGCTTGGTGGCTGGGGTGGTCGGTGCCGTCGAGCGCGAAGT
>CAMDCC010000125.1 GCA_945889545.1 Bifidobacterium breve
ACCGCGAACGCGGTGACGTCTTGGACTAGTTTCAACATTGGCGTAACCCTCCCCGCCGGTCTCACCCGGCGGACTCGTTGATTGGTCAAACGGGAGGGTACGTCGCGCCCTTCAAACGACCGTGCATCCACAACTTCCGGTTATAACTCTCTGCTGGTGATCCGGTCGGCCACACGACTTACGGACTAGACAGATAGAGGGAGAGTCAGGATTCCATGGCGACTGCGGATCAGCTCAAGGCTCTAGTACGGAGCCATGCTGAGCGCGACGACACAAAGTTCTATTCGATCGCGCTCCAGGTCGCAGCTCGGGCTGCACGCGGCGGACAGAGCAACTTCGCTCAAGAGCTGCGCGATTTGATTGATGCTGCAAAGGGACCGGCAGCCGCCGGACGGCCGCAGCGGAGGTTGTCCCGGTAGTCGTGGAATTTGAGGTGGCGGTCCCCCGCTCGATGCCTGCCTGCTGGTAGGTCTCGGGCGACCGCCAAGTCACTCGAGAGAAGGGGACCACCACCAATGACCAAGAACTACCAGACGAAGCGACCGCGTGTCGCGACCCTCGAGCACGAGATCGCGCTGCCTGAGTCGGTCAACATCGCGGTGGCCGAGCTCGCCGCGAACGTCAAGGAAGGCTTGTTGGCCCTCGCGGTCGGCGCGGGCCTCCAGGTCTTGGGGGTGCTGATTGAGGAGTCGGTCACGGCGGTGGCGGGCCCGAAGGGCCTCCATGATCCGGATCGGGTCGCGGTGCGTCATGGGACCGAAGCCGGCGCGGTGACGTTGGGTGGACGCCGGGTGGGGGTGCGCCGGCCGCGGGTCCGCACCGCCGACAACCGCGCGGAGGTCGCGGTGCCGGCGTATGACCTGTTCGCTTCGACCGAGCTGTTGGGTGAGCTGGCGTTGGAGCGGATGATGGCCAAGCTCTCGACCCGCCGCTACCACGCGGGCCTGGAACCGGTCGGCGCCGCGGTTCAAGCCTCGGCGCGTTCCACGTCGCGCTCCGCGGTGAGTCGCCGGTTTGTGGCCATGACCGAGCAGGCCCTCGCCGAGATGATGGGCGCGGATCTCACCGAGCTGGACCTGGTGGCGTTGATGATCGACGGGGTCCACTTCGCTGAGCATCTCTGTGTCGTGGCCCTGGGCATCAGCATCGATGGCACCAAGATCCCGTTGGGGTTGGTGGAAGGCTCGACCGAGAACACCACGGTCGTCACTGCGTTGCTCACCGACCTGGCCGACCGGGGCTTAGACGTGACCCGCCCGGTGCTGGTGGTGATCGATGGCGCCAAGGCTCTCGCGGCAGCGGTGCGCGCCGTGTTCGACCGGCCCCTGATCCAGCGGTGCCAGCTGCACAAGATCCGCAACGTCGAAGGCCACCTCGACAAGGCAACCGCCGCGACGGTCACCAAGAAGATGCGCGCCGCGTATCGCGACCCCGACCCGCTGGTCGCGCAAGCTGGCCTCGAGGCGCTCGCTCGTGATCTGGAGCGTTCACATCCCGGCGCGGCCAGCTCGTTGCGTGAGGGTCTCGTCGAGACGCTCACGGTCAACCGTCTGGAGGTGCCTCCAACGTTGGCGCGCACGTTGCGGTCCACCAACGCGATCGAGTCCATGATCGAGATCTACCGCGACCACTCCACCAACGTCAAACGCTGGCGCGACGGAACCATGGCGTTGCGTTGGTGCGCAGCCGGGATGCTCGAAGCCGCGAAGCAATTCCGCCGCGTGAACGGGCACCTGCACCTCCCCGCGCTGCGCGTCGCGCTCGACGCGCACTTCGCAGATGTCACACCCGCATGCGATACTCACGAAGAGGAGGCAGCCTGAACCAACCCGGGACCGTCACCGAAATTCCACGACGGTCGGGACATCCTCTCGGCGTGCTCGGGTGAGGGTAGCGGGGCGTGATCGGTCGCGGTGAGCCCGCGAGGGCGCCGCAATCTAGGGTCGGTCCCGATGGGTCAGGGACGAATCGTGATGGGGCTGCTGTTCTATCCGCGCGGTGGATCGGCGTATGTCGTGCGCTATCTGAGCCCCGCGCTGGCCCGGGCGGGGTGGCCGGTGTCGCTCGCGGTCGGGTCGCTCGGCCGCGCGGGGGAGGAGACGCACGCCCCGACGTTCTTCGATGGTCTCGACGTCCACTCGCTCGACTTCACCGGCGCAGTCCGCGCGTTCGAGGCGGGCGGCGACGCGATCGCGGCCCCGCAACCGATGCAGCCTTCATACGAGGACCGCGCTGGCGTGCCCGACGTGTTGCTCGCTTCGGTGCCGCCAGAGCTCGCTGAGCATCTCTCTGCGGCGTGGGAACCTGTGCTGCGCGCCGCGGGTGCTGAGCACGCCGAGATCTTTCACCTCCATCACCTCACGCCGCAGCTCGACGCTGTGCACCAGTGCTGGCCTCACGTGCCATTGGTGGTGCATCTCCACGGCACCGAGTTGAAGCTGATCGAGGCGATCGAGGAGCGCGTTGCGATCGCATCGGCGCTCGGTGAGACGCTCGCGACCATGCCTGAAGCGGCAGCCACGGTCATCAAGAACGCCCGCGGTCTCGATGCGGCACAGGTCGACATGCTGCACGCAACGCGCTGGGCCTCCTGGCGGCACGGCGAGTACTGGGCCGCGAAGTTGAAGCACCAGGCAATGCTTTCCGACCACCTCATCACTGTGTCGCCCCAGAACCGCGATGTCGCGATTTCGATGTTCGGGGTCGAGCCCGACCATGTCACCGCACTTCCAAACGGGGTGGACCTCGAGCGCTTCCGGCCGCGGCCCCGCACGCCCGGGGCCCGCCGGGCCACGTTCCGGCGGGCGCTGGTCGAGGACCCGCAAGGTTGGACGGAATCGGGCGGTCCGGGAACGCTGGCGTATACCGAAGCCGACCTCGACCGCCTGCTCGGTGTGGACGACGATGCCACGGTGTTGCTCTTCGTCGGCCGGTTTCTCGGGTTCAAGCGCGTACCCGCGTTGGTTCGCGCGTTCGCCCACGCGCGCCGTCAGTTCACACGGCCCGGGGCGCTGGTGATCTGGGGTGGGCATCCCGGCGAGTGGGAAGGCGAGCATCCCGTCACGGTGGCCGAGGAGGTCGGGGCCGACGGTATCTACTTCACTGGCTGGCGCGGTCACGAGGATCTTCCGTCCGGGCTGGCGGCGTGCGACGCGCTCGTCGTTCCCTCCGTCGAAGACCCGTACCCTCAGGTTCCCCTGGAGGCGATGGCGGTCGGCCTGCCTGTGGTGGCATGCGCCAGCGGCGGCCTCCTGTCGATGGTCAACCTCGACCTCGCCCGTCCCACTGGCTGGCTCGTCCCACCCGACGATCTCGACGCACTCGCCGAGGCGCTCACGACGGTCGTGAACAACCCCGTCGAGACCCGCGAGCGGGGTGCACACGCGCTTGCCCACGCCCGCGCCGAGCTCTCGTGGGACGGGCTCGTGCCGCGCTTCGCGGCCGTGTACGCGCAAGCCATCGAACACCGCCGACGGCGCGGAGCCAACCAAGCCGAACGGGCAGACTCTTGACCCCAGCCCGCACGACCCGCGGCTTCACCTAGCCGAACCGGCGGACTGCTTCGGCTTTGCGCACGTCGCGGAACGGGATGTCGCGGTCGACCTGGGGCTCGCGGGGGAGGCCCAGCACCCGCTCGCCGAGGATGTTGCGCTGGATCTGGTCGGTGCCGCCACCGATCGAGTTCACGTAGGCCGTGAGCGCGGCGCGATTCACGCTTGCTGCATCGGAATGGTCGGGTCCGTCGAGCATGGATTCGGCGCCGAGGATCTGTGCGCCGACGCGTGCCGCGGTGTGGAGGATCTCCGACATCGCGAGCTTCGACAACGACGCGGCCGACGACGACGAGTTGTGTTCGAGCTCGGCGAGGCCACGGCTCGTTGTCCACTGGTTCACCATGCGCAACGAGTACAGGTGCGCGATCGCCTGGCGGACCAAGGGGTCTTGGTCGCGCCCGAGCCGGCGCGCGAGCGTGGCGGGGTCGGCGCTGCCAGGTGCGGCTGCTCCGTGTTCGCTGTCGTTGCGCGTCTCGTCGTCGGAAGCGCGACCGGCGATGTTGTCGACCGACTGCTCGGAGCCACCGAGGAGCACCCGTTCGTACGCCAGCGCGGTCTGGAGTACACGCCACCCGGCGTCGATCTCGCCAACGCGATCGGCATCGGCAACCCGGGCGTCGGTGAAGAACACCTCGTTGAAGTGTGCGCCGCCAGTGATCTGCCGGATCGGGCGTACCTCAACGCCAGGTTGGCGCATCGGGAAGTAGAAGAAGGTGATCCCGAGATGCTTCGGCACATCCCAGTTCGTGCGGGCGATGAGCAGTCCGTGCGTGGCCTGCTGCGCGAACGACGTCCAGACCTTCTGTCCGTTCACAACCCACTCGTCGCCATCGCGCTCCGCCCGTGTCTGCACGGCGGCAAGATCGGAGCCGGCGCCCGGTTCGCTGTAGAGCAAGCACCATGTTGCTTCGTTCGTGAGCAACGGTCGCAACGCCCGACGCTTCAAGTCGTCGGAGCCGTGCGCAACGATTGTGTTGCCCGCGAGATCGTTGAGATCTCGCCCACCGCCGGGGGCACCCGCCCGACGGAGCTCGTCCGCGACGACGGCGCTGAGTTCAGGCGAGAGGCCTCGCCCGAACCATTCGACCGGCCAACTCGGTGCCGCGTACCCGGCGTCGACGAGTTTCGCGATCCACTCCGCCAGTGATCGAGCAGGTGAGCGATCGGGCTTCCAATGCGCGGCCAGCCACGCCCGGACCTCGGCGCGAACACTCTCGACTTCCGGCGAGTCGGCCATCGCGTCGTCAGTGCTCACCGTGTCAAGTATGCGTTACGCCGCGCGCCAGTCATCGAGCGCTCCCACGCGCGAAGCGAGAGCGGGGGGCACGATCAGCGCGCACCCGCGCCGAGCACCCGTTTCCTCGGTGTGTGGAGTTGAGGGAAAGAACACTGACCACCCCGGGAGCTCGGGAAAGAGCTCCACCGATACCAATCCCGCCGATCCATAGTCGTCGAACCCGTATCCGTCATCCCATGGCACCTTGCAGTCGTCGATGACGATGATCGGCTGCTCCCAACGCGACGCGATGATCTCGATCTCCTCGCGCGTTGGGAGCTCTTCGTGCCAGTGAGCGTCTAGGTAGAAGAAGCAGCAGCGCGTGGTGTCGAGCCGTCTGGCAAGGTCTTGCAGTTCGGCGCGGCTGTCACTGCGATGCACCGTGACGAGGGGGTCGCGAAGGAAGCGAGCCCACGCGTACCCGAACAGCCTCCAGTTGATCTCGATCGTGTCGACTGGAACGTCACGCTGACCGAACCACTCAGTCGTGGTTCCCCGATAGGTCCCCGTTTCGACGACGCGTTCAGGTTGGAGTTCGTCGAACAGTGCCGTGATCGCCTCGAGCCGACGGGTCTGCCCGTTGAACGGGCCACCGAAGCCGGAACTCAGCTCCGGTCGGCGGTGGAAGTCCCGCATGCCTGCGAGCAACGCAACTGGGCGCGTCACGCGACGGCCCACCCGCCACCCCACCTGGCGAACGCTCACAGGTCGAGCGAGTCGAGGATGCGTTGCGCGACTCGCCGTCCGGACATCTCTGATCGCGCGTGCGCTCGGCCGACGGGGTCGGGGCTCTGGGGCGCGGCACGCACGGCTGCCACCAGCGTGTCCACATTGCCGGGCTCGAACACGGTGCCGAGATTGTGGGCCCGGATGATGCGCGCGGCCTGGCAGCCGTCGGAGCACACCACGGGGAGCCCCCAAGCGAGCGCGTCCATCAGTCCCCCGGAGTCGAAACCCTGCCAAGAGGGCTGGTAGCTCAGCACCATCAGGTCGACGGCTGAGTGGAGCAGTGCGCGGGTGGCTTCGTCGGCGAACCCCTCGATGAGGATGGGCACGCGGTCACCGCGACGGAGTTCCTCCCATTTCCGGTAGGCCGGCGCGGCCCCGCTTCCTGCAACAACGAGTTGCCATTCCGACAAGTGCGAAAACGCTTGAAAGATGACGTCGGGATCCTTTGCCGCGTGGAACCCGAAGAACAAGGCGAGGCGGCCTCGGTCGGGGAGTCCAACCTCCGCGCGTGCAGCCGCAGCTGTCATCTGCGGTCGGTCGCGATACGTGGCCAATGGGAGGATGTGCGGCGCGAACCAGGAGAGGTCGCGTTGCCACGACTCCAGCGCGCCTTCGGTCGTGTACGAACCGCGCAGTCGTCCTCCACGCCGTTCTCGGCGCACCTCGGCGCGTCGAGCCGCCCAGTTGGCCAGCCGAACGGACGGGCCACGTATCGTGCGCGGTTGCCCGGATTGGTTGAGATACCAGGAACCGGGCCCAGCGAGCAACGAAGCGACCCGTTCATCGCACGGGTGGAACACCACGATTGCGGTCGCCCCGATCTTGCGTCGCCAAGCTCGCGCCGCGAGCACGATGACTGCACTCCGGCCGATCGAGGCGAGGCGGTGCCCAAATGCTCGCGTGCCGACGCGCCAGAGCCGTTGCGCGAACCGGTCGGTCGCGAGTGCGAACGTGCCGAAGCGATGGATCGTCAGCGCGGGAAAGGCAGGATCGCCCGCGAGGGCCCAACCCTGACGAGTGAGCACCTCTACTTCGTAGCCGAGCTCGATGAGGTCAGCGGCGCGTTCCGCGAAGATGACGGGATAGTGCCCGTGGTCGAGGTGGGCTTGCGGCTCAACGAGCAGGATCCGGCGGGCCACCAGAGCGCATGATAGGGAGCCGCGCGGCGCGAGCCGCACGGACGTGAATGGTCATGGCGTGCTCAACTTCGCCACGGCGTGCGCCTCGGCCGGCTGGGGTGGCACGATGAAGGCCGTTCACCCCCGAGAGGAGCCGTCATGCCCATCAACCCCGACGCCGTCGGCACGACCAGTGATCCCGGTGAGGCCGAGTGGGGATCACTCGACTGCCTGCTCTACGCGGTGGGGGTGGGCGCGGGTGCCAGCGACCCGACCGGCTTCGAGCTCGAGTTCACGACTGAGAACTCGATCGACATCGAACAGAAGGCGCTCCCCACGTTGCCCGTCGTGCTCGCACCCAAAAGCAAGGGTGGCGGTGGCGGGAGCAACCCGATGTCGAAGATCGGCGAGTTCAGCTGGGCCAACCTCGTGCACGGTGAGCAGTCGATCACCCTGCACAAGCCGATGCCCGTCGAGGGCAAGGCCACGATGACCGGCAAGATCGCGGCCATCTACGACAAGACGAAGGCCGCGGTCGTCGTGCTCGAGAACGAGGCGATCGACGCCACCGACGGCAAGCCGTTGTTCACCACCACCATGTCGGCGTTCATCCGCGGCGAGGGCGGCTGGGGCGGCGACCGTGGTCCGAGTGGTCCCAAGAACGTGGCGCCCGAGCGCAAGCCCGACGAAGTGGTGAGCTACACGACGCGCACCGACCAGGCGTTGCTCTACCGACTCAACGGCGATCGCAACGCGCTGCACTCCGACCCGTCGTTCGCGAAGCTCGCCGGCTTCGACAAGCCGATCCTCCACGGGCTCTGCACGTTCGGCTTCACCGGCCGTGCGCTGTTGCACGCGGTGTGCGGGAGCGACCCCAGTCGTTTTAAGCACATCGAGGGGCGGTTCTCCACGCCGGTCATGCCCGGTGACACGCTCGACGTGAAGATCTGGGTCGATGGGAACGAGGCGCTCTACCAGACGTGTGTCGGCGACAACGTCGTCCTCGACAGCGGCAAGCTCATCTTCGAGTAACGAGTTTCGGCTTTTCGGCACGCTGAAGGACATATGGACTCCCTCAACGTGCCGAGAATCCGCTCTCAGACGGGGGGTACGCCGTGACGGCGATCGAACACCTCTCGTTGTCGCGTGCTGGCGAGGGCGAAACGGCGGACGAGCTCGTCGCGTAGGTCGTCGGGCTGCACGACTGCGTCGACCACGAGCTCGGACGCGAGGCGCACGATGTCGACATCAGCTTCGTATTCGGCGCGTTGCTCAGCCACGAACTTGGCGCGCTCGTCGGGATCGGCGATCTCCTGGATGCGGTTGTAGAAGACCGCGTTGACCGCCGGCTCCGGACCCATCACCGCGATGCGGGCGCTGGGGAGCGCAAGACACGCGTCGGGGTCGAAGGCCGGCCCGCACATCGCGGAGAGCCCCGCGCCGTAGGCCTTGCGGACGATCACCGAGATCTTCGGCACGGTGGCTTCGGCGACCGCGGTGATCA
>CAMDCC010000126.1 GCA_945889545.1 Bifidobacterium breve
GAGGTGATCGCAACCTTCGTGCCCACGAGGCGGTTGACGAGCGTGGACTTCCCGACGTTGGGTCGACCGACCACGGTGACGAAGCCTGATCGAAAGCCGCCTGATCGAAAGTCGCCTGATCCGAAGTCGCCTGATCCGAAGTCGCCTGATCGGGAGTCGCCTGATCGGGAACTGGGCGGTGCTGTCACGACGGGGGCGCGGCGTCGGCTGCCTGCTTGGCGTCCGGATCGGGCACGCCACGCGGCGTGATGCGCACCGACGCGATCCTTCGACCCTGCACCCGCTCGGTCTCGAAGTCGAAGCCTTGGAAGCGCACGGTCTCGCCCGGCTCAGGGACGTGGCCAAGGAGGTTGAGCACGAGCCCACCCGCCGTGTCCCATTCCTCGTCGGGGAGGTCAACCCCGAGCTCCTCGGACAGGTCATGGATCGCGAGACTTCCGGGCACGCGCAGCGTGCCGTCTGGGAGCCGTTCGAGCCCTGGCTCCTCGACGTCGTACTCATCGGTGATCTCGCCCACGATCTCTTCGAGCAGATCCTCGAGCGTCACCAGGCCCGCCGTCCCCCCGTGCTCGTCGACCACGATCGCCATATGGAACTGCCGGCTCTGCATGTCGCGGAGAAGCTCCGTGAGGCGCTTCGTCTCGGGCACGAACACCGCAGGGCGAAGCGATCCCCGGACCGCCTCCCGTGGCCCACCGGCCCGGGCGCGTCGAACGAGGTCTTTCAGGTACACGAGGCCGATGATGTTGTCGGTGGTGCCTTCGTACGCCGGGATGCGCGAGAACCCACCCTCGATCGCCCGCTCGATGCCCTCCTCCACCGTCGCATCGGCCTCGATCGCGACCATGTCGGGACGCGGCTTCATGACCTCTCGAACCACGCTGTCGCCGAACTCGAAGATGGAGTGGATGAGGCGGCGCTCCTCGCGCTCGATGGCCTGCTCATCAGCTGCGACGTCGGCCATCGCCCGCAGGTCTTCCTCGGTGACGAACGGTCCCGCCTTCAGCCCTCGGCCCGGCAGCATCACGTTGGCCATCCCGATGAGGCCGCGAGACAAGAAGCGCATCGGCGGGAATGCAGTGATGGCGTGCAGGAAGCCGGAGACCATGAGCGCGGCGCGGTCGGTGTTCTGGACCGCGTAGGTCTTCGGCGCGACCTCTCCGATCACGAAGAACACGACGATCTGGAGCAAGAGGCCGATCGCGACACCCCACGGGCCAGCTTGGCGGTCGAGCAGGATGCCGAGCAGCGATGCGCTGGTGAGCTGCGAGATGAGCACGAGCAGCAGCACGGCGTTCAACGTCGCCTCGGGGTGCTCGAGCATCTTGGCGAGCCGAACTGCGCCCTTCCGGCCGTCTTCAGCCAGGGTGATCGCGCGGATGCGGTTCATCCGCACGAAAGCGGTCTCGGCGATCGAGAGGAACACCGAGAACACGAACAGCGCCACTACGGCAACGAGGATCAGCCAATCAGCGCCCTTCATCGCGGCGATTCTTCCCCATCGGCGTCTTCACTCGCTGCGAAGCGATCGAGCAGCTCGCGTTCACGACGCCGCATGCGCTCGGTCTCGGCTGGCTCGGCGTGGTCGTAGTCGAGCAGGTGCAGCACGCCGTGCACGACGAGCAGGGCGAGCTCATCGTCGACGGCGAGCCCACGCTCCTCGGCTTGGCGCTTGGCCACCGTTGGGCAGACCACCACATCGCCGAGCACGGTCGGGAGGTCGGTGGGATCGGGCTGCGCACCCGGGCCCCGGCCACCCTCGTCGGGTTGTCGACCGCCGGGCGCGACGTCGTCGTCGAGCGGGAATGCGAGCACGTCGGTTGGTCCGGGCTCGTCGAGGAAGCGCTCGTGCAGATCGGTGATCGCCTGCTCGTCCACGAAGATCACGGAGAGCTCGGCATCGTTGGGTGCTCGCTCTTCACGCAGCACGAGCTCCGCGAGGCGCACGAAGCGCAGCACGTCGACGGGGACCGCGGTCTGCTCGTCGGCGCCGAACACCTGAACCGGTGCTGACGATCTCACGCCTCACCCGACGCGCGCTCGTACGCGTGGACGATGTCTTGCACGATGCGGTGACGAACCACGTCGCCGCGGTCGAGGTCGACGAATGTCAATCCGTCGATGTCGTGCAGAATGTTGCGCACGGCCAGCAGGCCCGAGTGGTCACGGCCCGCGGGGAGGTCGATCTGCGTCACGTCGCCGGTGATGACGATGCGGGAGCCGAAGCCGAGCCGGGTCAAGAACATCTTCATCTGCTCCGGCGTGGTGTTCTGGGCTTCGTCGAGGATGATGAACGAGTCGTTGAGGGTGCGGCCGCGCATGAAGGCGAGCGGCGCGACCTCGATCGTGCCGCGCTCCATGAGGCGCGCGACAACTTCGGGTTCCAACATGTCGTACAACGCGTCGTAGAGCGGCCGGAGATACGGATCGACCTTCGCGAGCATGTCGCCGGGAAGGAAGCCGAGGCGCTCGCCGGCCTCCACCGCGGGACGCGTGAGGATGATGCGCCGGGTCTGTTTCGCTTGGAGGGATTGCACCGCCAGGGCAACAGCGAGGTAGCTCTTGCCCGTGCCTGCCGGGCCGATAGCGAACGTCACGGTGTTTGCCGCCACCGCGTCGACGTAGCGCTTCTGGCCCGCGGTCTTCGGCCGGATCGGCTTGCGACCCTTGAGCACCTCGGTGCTGAGCACCTCGGATGGTCGTTCATCGGCTTTCAGCATGGCGATGGTGCGCCCGAGCCCTTCCCGGTCGAATGTCTGGCCGTCCTGGAGCAGGAGCACCAACTCCTCGAACAGCCGGCCGACCCGCTCGGCGTCGTCGGCAACGCCTGTGACGGTGATCTCGTTGCCCCGCACATGGATCGTGACGGGAAATGCGCTCTCGACCATCTTGAGCAGCTCATCGCGTTGGCCCAGCAGGTCCACCATGAGGTGGTTGCCAGGAACCAAAACTTTCAGCTGCGAAGCGGACGGGGCAGACACGTCGGCCCAAGGGTAGTCGTGGCGAGGACCGCCCTTACAGGGCTCGTTCAGGAATCAGGAGTTATGAACCGACGCGGAGGCCGAGCTCTTGCAGGTGGGCGCCGAACTCCTCGGGCTTGCGGCCCAGCACGGCAGCCAAGACCCGCACGTCGTCGCGACGGATCGTGAGCATGCGGCCGTTGAAGTCTTCTCGCTGGCGCTGGATCGTTGCCGAGTAGCGGGCGAGCACCGCGGCGTCGGGGTGCTCGAGCTGGTTGAGGCGCACGAGGTCGAGGGTCATCGTGGCGGCGGAGAGGGCGTCGGCCTGAGTGAGATCGATCTCGACCTCGGGGCCACCCTTGGGCAACAGCTGGTCGGCCGGCACGTCGTAGAGCTCAGCCAACCGCATCAGGCGTCCGACCGAGAGTGCCCGCTCCCCCCGCTCATAGGCCCCCAGCACGGATGCCTTGAACTCCTGACCGGACCGAGCCTCCACATCGTGGAGCGACAAGCCCTGTTGCCGCCGAATGGCACGCAGGCGCTCGCCAATATGAGTACCGGTCTCACTCACTCTGGTCTCCCCAACCTCTCGTAAACCCGCGCGGAGCGTACCAAAAAGTCCCGCATTGTGCTCACCCTCCGTGACCCCTTCTCAAATGGGCCCGGACTGGTCCCTGGACTGGCGCCGGCTGGTCAGCGCGGCCGCTCCGGCCACGGCTGCGGTCTCGGCCCGCAGCACATGGGGTCCGACCCCCAAACGGGGGGCGGACGCGAATGCTGCGAGCTCCTCCTCGGTCAGACCACCCTCGGGGCCGACGACGAGGAGCCACCCATCGGGCCCTGGGTCCGCCAACACGGACACGGGATCGCCCTCGCGGTCGGCCACTACAGCCCCGGGATGATCGGCCAACGTCGTGAGGGGCACCGGTGCCTCAACGACCGTTCGCCGGGAGCGCCGTGACTGCATCGCTGCCTCCCGCGCGACGAGCTCGAGCCGTCCGACCGCGGTCTTGGCGCGGTCGGCATCCCATCGCACGACCGAGCGGGTCGCCGTGACCGGGATCACTCGATCAACACCGAGCTCGGTCAGCCGCGTGACGACCGTCTCGGGCTTCTCGCCTTTCGTGAGCGCGAACGCGACCGCGAGCGCCGGCGCGAGCTCGGGTTCACTTCGCGCGCTGGTCTGTGCTGCGAGCGCGACAACGTCGCGGTCCACGCTGGCCACCAGGTACTCGCGCCATCGGCCGAACCCATCGGCCGCCGTGACCAGCTCCCCGACTCGAAGCCGGCGCACCCGCGCGAGGTGATGACCGTCGCGACCATCGATGGTGAGCTGCTCATCGAGACTCCCGTCGACCAACACATGCGCGACCGCACGTGTGGCCGCGGCCCAGCCGACCTGATCAGGCGACATGGTCAGGCGACACGGTCAGGCGACACGGTCCCGGGGTTAGCGGAACGCAGACCGCAGGCGAGAGCGCACACCTTTGTCGGGTGGCGCCACCTCTTCGCCGCGCAGCTCCGCGAGACGGTGGAGCAACGTTGCTTCTTCCTCGGACAAGCGCGACGGGATGACGACGTCGACCCGAACGAGGAGGTCGCCGCGGCCACGGCCTCGCAGGGAGGGCACGCCGGCACCTTTGACGCGGAACATCTGACCCGGTTGGGTGCCGGGCGGGACGGTCAGGTCGATGTCGTCTTCGAGCGTGGGCACGCTCAGCACCGCGCCGAGCGCGGCCTGTGCGACCGACAGCGGATGCGCGTGCAGGAGGTCGTCGCCGTGACGCTCGAAGTCGGCGTGTGCCGCAACTTGCACGGTCACGTAGAGGTCGCCCGCCTCGCCACCACGCGGCGCCGCCGGGCCGCGACCGGTGAGCCGGAGGCGCTGGCCGTCGTCCACCCCGGCCGGCACCTCCACATCGATCGTGCGCGTGGCCTGCACCCGGCCGTCGCCCCGGCAGTCCTTGCATTGCGACAAGATCCGCTGCCCGGTGCCGGCACACACGCCGCAAGCCGAGGCCGTGACGATCTGGCCGAGGATCGAGCGTCGCACCTGGCGGACCTCGCCGGCTCCTCCGCACACATCACAGCGAGTGGGTTGGGTCCCGGGCTCACACCCCAAGCCCTCACAGCGGCTACAGGCCACCGGGAGGCGCACCTCGATCGTGTGAGTGGTGCCGAAGGCGGCCTGCACGAGGGTGAGCTCGAGCAGCGCCTCGGCGTCGGGGCCGCGGCCCGACACGCCGCCGCGACGGTTGCCGAAAGGATCGCCTCCGCTATTGAAGAACGCGTCGAAGAGATCGCCGAACCCGAATGCTTCGCCCGGCCCTGCGGTTTGGCGCCCACCGTTGTCGCCGAAGACGTCGTAACGCCGACGGCGTTCCGGATCGCGCAACGTCTCGTACGCGACCGAGATCTCTTTGAACATCTCTTCGTGCGCGGGATCGTTGTGTCCACTGTCGGGGTGATAGCGGCGCGCGAGCTCGCGATACGCGCGCTTGATGTCGTCTTCGGTCGCTGATCGGCTGACGCCGAGCAGCTCGTAGTAGTCGCTCACGAGAGGTGGCGGCCGAGCTGTTGCGACACGGCGGTCACTGCGGCGAGCGCGTGCCGGTAGTCCATGCGCGTGGGTCCGAGCACGCCGACGATGCCCGAGGCACCACCTTCGGCTTCGTAGGGCGCGACGACGATCGAGCAGTCGCGCAGCTCGTCGAGCCGGTTCTCGGAGCCGATGCTCACAGCGACACCGCGATCGAGCAGCTCGCGCACGAGAGAGACCACGACCACCTGACGTTCGAGCATGTCGAGCAGTCGTGCGGCGCCGTCGTTCGTCGAGAACGCTTCCTGCTCCGCCGCGAGACGGCTGACGCCACCCACATACAGCGGCTCCGACGCGGCTTCCTTCGTCAAGCCGACAAGCGCGTTGTGCGCGATGTCGACGACGTCGTCGACCCCTTGATCGCCGGTCGTTGGCGCGTCGGGCAGGTCGACCCACGGACGCCCACGCAGCAAGCCGTCGAGTGCGGCCCCCGCTCCGCTCACGCGCCCTTCATCGGCATCGTGGTCGAGGTGGAGCACCTGCTTCTCAACGGCACCGTTCGAGAGCACGGCAACGAGCAACACAACGCGTGCTTGCAGCGGCACGAGCTGCACGCTGCGCACGACAGCGCTGTCGGGCTCCGGCGCCATGACCATCGCGGCGTGGTGGCTCACGCGCGACAGCATCTGACTGGTCTCGTGCAACAAGTCTTCGAGTGCCTGGTGTGCTGACGCGAAGAAGTCGGACACCACGCGACGTTGCGTCGGTGGCAGACCACCGGTCGGCGCGTAGCGGTCGACGAAGAAGCGGTAGCCCTGGTCGGTGGGGACACGGCCGGCCGAGGTGTGGGGCTGGCGGAGATAGCCCTCGCGCTCGAGGACGGTCATCTCATTGCGGACGGTGGCACTCGAGACCCCGAGGCCGCTGGCCAAGGCGATCGCCTGTGACCCGACGGGCTGGGCCGTCTCCACGTACTCCTCGACCACCGCCTTGAGGATGGCGGCCTTGCGGTCGTCGAGCTCTGGTTGGTCCATGAGGTTGCTCCACCTACGCCCCGGGGCTGGGTCCAGGCTGGGTCCAAACTGGGTTGGGGACGCGTTGGCACTCGATGTTATCGAGTGCCAACACCAACGCCTCGCGGCTCGGCGAATGCCTTCCCTATGCGAACACGCCCTCCAGCACATGGCGGCCATGGGGCTGCACCACCCCCGAGGCGTCTTCCTCGGTGATCGCGAAGCCCCTGGCGTCGGCGGGTGCACGGAACGCCGCGAGGACCACGTCGCGACCGAGCACGCCGGCCGACACCATCGTGGTGGTCTCGCTCGGTCCCGTCATCGCCCAGAGCTGGTAGGTCCGCCCGCTCGGGAGTCGGGGCAGCGCAACCGACATGAGGTAGCCCGCGCCGTCGGGCATCGTCACGAGCGTGGCGGCCGCGCCGCCACCCGGTGATTCACCCGGTGATTCGCCGGATGATTCGAGGTACAACGTGTGCGACCGTGGATCGGCCATGGCGGCAAGCGCGGCGCGGCGCGTGCCGTCGCGCACCATGGCACTTGCGACCGCCGCGAGCCGATCGTCTTGACGTTCCATCTTGTCGGAGAGCACGACCGCAGTGATCGTGGCTGCGGCGACACTCGCCGCGGCAATCCCCGCGGTGACGCGCAGCGCGAAGCTGCGGCGGCGGCGGCGGAGTGGCAACACGAGGGGTGGCGGCTCTTCCCCAAGTGCCTCTTCGATGCGAGCCCACACGTCCGGTGGCGCTTCAACGCCGGTGTGAGACAAGAAGGCAGCGGTCTCCTGGAGTGCTGCAAGCTCTTCGCGAGCTTCCGGTGCTCGATCGAGCCATTCCTCGAGCTGCGAGCGCTCGTCGCCGTCGACCGCGTCGAGGGCGTACGCGCCGAGCAGCTCGTGGAGCTCGCGGGGACTCAACTCTCGTCCCACGGTCCCCCATCTCCGGTCGCGCCGCTGGCCACCAACGTGGTTCGCAATCGCGTGAGGCCGGCGCGGATCCGGCTCTTCACGGTTCCCTCGGGTTCGCCCAGCAGCTCGGCAACCTCGCGGTACGAATGCCCGCCGAAGTATGCGAGCTCGATCGCCGCGCGTTCCGGTTCCTGGAGATCGGCGAGCGCGGCTCGCACGTTCTCGCCCAGGGTGAGCTGCTCGACTTCGCGTTCGAGGTCGTAGGTCTCGATGGTGCGGCGCCGGGCGTCGCGCTCTTCCCGCGAGCGGCGCGACGACTCTGCTCGCACGAGATCCACACTCCGCCCGTGCGTCTGAGCGAGGAGGAACGCCCGGAGCGATCCTCGCTCGGGATCGAACTTCTCGGGTTGGTTCCAGAGCCGGAGGAACACCTCTTGCACGACGTCTTCGGCCAGCGTGCGCGACTTGAGGATCCGCAGCGCGAGGCCAAATGTGGCGCCGGCGTGGCGCCGGTAGATCTCAGCCAGCGCAGCCTGATGGAACCGGCCGATGGCGACGACGAGCTGCGCGTCGCTGGCCGCCCGTGGATCCTCAGAGCTCACTCTGCTCACCTTCTCGGAAGGGCCGTGTGGCCGCACATGGTGCCGTGTGGGTGACGTGTGCACATGATTCGACACGCAGGATGTCCCTGGATGGCTCTACTCTGCCGCTCGTGCGCATCGCTACCGCCGCCAACGCCGCGCTGGCTC
>CAMDCC010000127.1 GCA_945889545.1 Bifidobacterium breve
GTGTAGCGGCGCAACGTGTCGCCCATCGGGCCACCGAGCGCGTCCTGGGTGTCTTTGGCTACTACCACGCCGGGCGCGATCGCGTTGCACCGGATGTTGCGATCGCCGTAGGAGGTGGCCACGTACTTGGTGAGCGCGACCACGCCGGCCTTCGACGTGCCGTACGCCGCGAGCGAGGTGCTGCCGTAGAAAGCCGCGGCTGACGCGGTGTTCACAATCGCGCCGCCGCCGCGCTCGAGCATCGCAGGGATCGCAAACCGGCAGCCCAGCATCGGTCCGGTGAGGTTGACGGCGAGCACCGTGTTCCAGGTGTCGAGCGCCATCGTGACCACGTCCTGGTCGGTCAGGTTGAGCGCAATCGCCGCTGCGTTGTTGTGGAGCACGTCGAGACCGCCGAACGCGCCGACGGTGTCGCCCACCATGCGCTCGACCGCGTCAGGGTCGGCCACGTCAACGCCCTGTGCGCGCGCCGTGCCTCCGGCCGCCGTGATCTCGGATACGACGCCCTCGGCCCTGGCAACGTCGAGATCCGCCACCGTGACTGACGCGCCCTCGGACGCGAGGCGCAACGCTGTCGCCCGCCCGATCGCGCCCGCGCCACCCGTGACGATCGCCACCTTTGCCTCGAACCGCTGCACTCGATCCCCCTGTCCTCCTCGGATCCTGCCAGAAACGCCCATACCCACCGTTGTGATGGCGGGCCCGGAGGCATCGGCCGGTAGACTGGCCATCCCCGTCCAGTTGGCCGCCCCACCGGCACCACCCCTCGTTCCTCGGAAGGTTCCTCTCTCGTGCGCGCGCGTAGCGATATCCGCAATGTGGCGATCGTCGCCCATGTAGACCACGGCAAGACCACGCTGGTCGACGCGCTGTTGCGCCAGACCGGTGCGTTCGCCGCCCATCAAGCCATCGTCGACCGGGTCATGGACTCCACCGACCTCGAGCGCGAGAAGGGCATCACGATCCTCGCCAAGAACACGACGATTCGGTACGGCGGCGTGAAGATCAACGTGGTCGACACACCGGGCCACGCCGACTTCGGTGGAGAGGTCGAGCGAGGCCTCACGATGGTCGACGGCATCCTCCTACTTGTCGACGCGGCTGAAGGTCCGTTGCCGCAAACCCGCTTCGTGCTGCGTAAGGCGCTCGAAGCCCGGCTGCCCGCCATCGTGGTGGTGAACAAGGTGGATCGCAGCGACGCCCGAGTCGAAGAGGTCGTGCACGAGATCGAAGAGCTGTTCCTCGATCTCGACGCCGACGAGCATCAGGTGGGCTTCCCGATCGTGTACTGCAACGCGCGCAGTGGGCGCGCGTCGCTCGACGCCACCGATCCCGACCTCCAGCGCTCCGACCCGTCGGGCGAAGGCGGCCTCAAGCCGCTGCTCGAGCTGCTGCTCGAGCACGTGCCCGCGCCCGAGTACGACCCCGACCATCCGCTGCAGGCACTCGTCACCAACCTCGACGCGTCGCCCTATGTCGGCCGCCTCGCGCTGTGTCGCGTGCGCCACGGCACGTTGCGGCGCGGCGCGCCCGTCGCGTGGTGTCGCGCCGACGGGACCGTCGAGATCGTGAAGATCACCGAGATGTACCTCACCGAGGCGCTCACGCGCGTCGATGCCGACGAAGCCGGTCCTGGCGAGATCGTAGCGATCGCCGGGCTCGCCGATGTGACCATCGGCGAGACGCTCGCCGATCCCGACGACCCGCGTCCGCTTCCGGTCATGCACATCGACGACCCGAGCCTCGCGATGACCATCGGCATCAACACCTCGCCGCTGGCCGGTAGCGAGGGGGACAAGCTCACCGCTCGGCAAGTGAAGACGCGTCTCGACGCCGAGCTCGTCGGCAACGTGTCGCTCCGGGTCGAGAACACCGAGCGGCCTGACGCATGGGAAGTGCAGGGTCGCGGCGAGCTCCAGCTCGCGGTGCTCGTGGAGACGATGCGCCGCGAGGGCTTCGAGCTCACCGTGGGCAAGCCCGAGGTCGTCACCAGAGAGGTCGACGGCAAGACGCACGAGCCCGTCGACCGGGTCGCGATCGACGTGCCTGAAGAGCACCTCGGTGTGGTCACGCAGATGCTGTCGATCCGCAAGGGTCGGCTCGAGCAGATGGTGAACCACGGCACCGGCTGGGTGCGCATGGAGTACCTCGTGCCGGCACGGGCGCTCGTCGGGTTCCGCACCGAGTTCCTCACCGAGACGCGCGGCACCGGCCTGCTGCACCAGGTGTTCGAGCAGTACGAGCCGTGGTTCGGCGCGCTGCGTACGCGCACGACCGGTTCGCTGGTGGCAGATCGGCGGGGCATGACCACCGGCTACGCGCTCTTCGCCATCCAAGAGCGCGGCGAGACCTTCATCGGTCCCGGGGTCGAGGTGTACGAGGGAATGATCATCGGTGAGAACGCCCGCAACGACGACATCGACGTGAACGCCACCAAAGAGAAAGAGCTCACCAACCACCGCGCGTCGTCGGCCGACAAGCTTGTTCGGTTGGCCCCGCCGCGGCCGCTGTCGCTCGAGCAGGCGCTCGAGTTCATCGCGCCCGACGAGCTCGTGGAAGTTACGCCGCAGACCGTGCGGCTGCGCAAGGCGATCCTCGACCAGAACCTCCGCGGCCGTGCCACCAAGCGCGCCAAGGTCGGCGCCAGCCCGGAATAGCTCGACGGGCTCGCAGTCAGGTCACGGTGCGGTAGTGGTGGTCACGAGTTGCGGTCCCTCGAACGGCTCTGTCGTCGACGTGCTCGTGAACGCCCCACGGATGTAACCGACCACCGTCGCGATCTGCGCGGTCGTGAGGCGACCGCCCCAACCCGGCATCTCGCCGATGCCGTTCGTGACGATCGCGACCTCGTCGGCCTCGTCGGGGTAGCGCGCCGCGCTGTCGATCAGGCTCGGCCCGACGAAACCCTCACCGCTCCGTCCGTGGCACGTCTGGCACGACTCCACATAGATGGCCCGGCCGGTGCGCGGTGCCGAAGATTCGGACGAATCCCCGCAGGCACTCACGACGAGCGCAGCGACAACCATCGCCGCAATGGAGGCGCAGACCTTGACACTCCGGGTGCGGTCGCGCATAGAGGCCCAACGTAGACTCGCCGTTCCCCGTGGCACGAAGCCACGGGGTCACGACTGTCTGGGCAAGACCAGAGAACAGGGAGCCCCGTTGAACCGCAAAGAGCTCGTCACGGCGATCGCCGAAGAACTCGAAGCCGACAAGAAGTCGACCGACGAGTTTCTCTCGGTCTTCATCGATGTCGTGACCAACACCGTCGCTTCCGGCGAGCCGATCACCATCACCGGCTTCGCGAAGTTCGCTCGGGTCGAGCGCGCCGCCCGTATGGGTCGTAACCCGGGCACCGGCGAGGTCATCAAGATCGCCGCGTCTCGCAAGGTGCGCATCACCCCGCTCAAGGCCTTCAAGGACGCCGTCCTCGCGTCGAAGCGCGGTGGCGTCGCCAAGGTCCTCCGCCGCAAGTAACGCCCGTTGGGGAACGGGTTCTCGGCACGCTGAACAACACATGGACGCCTTCAGCGTGCCGAGAAACCCGACGTGGCTCAGCAGCCGCCGGGGACGGGGGCGAGCGACGCTTGCTGGGGTGCCAGAGTGGCGGGCGCACCCGCTGGCGGCGCAGTAGGCACGGTGGAGCGCGTGACGCCCTCGAACTGTGCGCCGAGAATGAGCACCACGTCGGCGCCGGTGATCGAGTCGTCTTCCAACTCTTCTACCGGTCCCCGTACGAGGCTGGCCACCAGCGCGGCCTTCTCGTCTTCGCCCGACGCGTAACGAATCTCACTCACGCCGCGCTCCGCGGCGTTGCCGGTCCCGGCACCGATGAAGCCCTGGTCGGTGAAGTCGGCCAGTGCCTCGGCGGCCGCGCCTTCGGCGCCCGACCCGTTGAGCACGCGCACGCGCGTCTCACTCGGAGTCGCGTCGCCGGACGGGGCCGTGACGGCGGTGTCGAAGTCGCGTAGCTGGGTGAGCACGCTTTCGGCATCGCCCGTGGGCAGGAGCACCGACTGACCGTCGCGCGTCGCTCCCGTCGTGGGGATGGTGAGGGTGGCCGGGCCCGGCTCGCCCTCACTTGCTGCGAACCCGTCGGCGAGCGCGAACGCGTCGGTGCGCCCGAAGCTCTGGTCGAGTCGGAGCTGACTGATCGCCGCGTCGGCGATCTTGCTCGCCGTGAACGGATTCGTGATCGCCGCATCCATCGCCTGTTGACCGATCACGCGCAGCAGCGCTTGCTGGCGGGCGATCCGGCCGATGTCGGGGATGGGGTCGGCGTCTTCCCATTCGCCGGTCGCGGTGTTGAACAGCTCGAGGTGGCGGGAACGTGCAAATGCCAGTGCGCCGGCGCCGTCGAGCTCGGTACATCCGGGGAAGGCGACGGCCAAGGTCGAGAACTCGTCGCGTGCCGGTGCGGGGAAGTACACGGGTACCGAACCGATCGCCTCCACGATCTGACGGAACGAGTCGAAGTTCACTTCCACGTAGTGCTGGATCGGCACACCGAACTCGTTGGTGAGGGTGTCCACCACCGACTGCGGTCCGTCGTTGAACGCCGCGTTGAGCTTGGCCTCGCCTCGGCCCGGGATGTCGACCCACAGGTCGCGGGGGAACGACACGAGCAACGCGCGCTCGGAACCCGGATCCACGTGCAGCACCATGATCGTGTCGGAGCGCTGCCCGTCGGCATCGCCGAAGCGCAGCGGATCGAGCGGGTCGTCCGAAGTGAAGGCGCGCGTGTCGGAGCCGATCATGAGGTAGTTGGCACCACCGCCCGACGGTGACTCCGCCAGCACGAGATCGACGCGCTCGGCCTTGCCGAGCTTCACCACCACGAGCACGTTCACCAGCACGAAGGTGCCGGCCACGATGGCCACCACCAGCAGGAGCGCGAACCCAATGCGGCCACCAAAACCGCTCGTACGTCGGGTGGCCACGGGGTCGACCGTACCGGGGCCGGACCTCCCAACCCGACCAAGGAAGCTGGGGCGCGGCCGTGGCCGGGGTGGGTCGGCACGGGCCATGCTTGGGCCTGTGGAAGGTCAAGACCTACGAGACACCGTGGAGGCGCTGCGCACCGAGCTCGAGCGCGCGCAGGCGGAACGAGCCGACGAGACCCAGGCCGCGATGCGCGACGCCAACGACCAGGTCGTACAGCTCCAGGCCACAGTGGTGGCACTGCGCACCGAGCTCGAAGAGCAAGCCACGAAGCACACCGATGTGCTCGCCGACGCGCACCGCGCGTTTCGCGACGAGCGCGAGCAGCTCACCCAGATGATCACGGCGCTGCGAACGCAGTTGGAATTCGGGAAGGTGGAGCAGCCCGATGGCGAGTGACCAGGACGCGCTCGTCGAGCAAGCCAAGCGCTTGCGACTGGCCGAGACGCTCGTCGATGTGTCGCGCACCGTCGCGGCGATGGAGACGCTCGACGAAGTGCTGGCCAGCCTCGTGGAGCTCACCGCCCGCGAGACCGAGGCCGACCGCGGCACCCTCTTCCTGAACGACGCCGCGACCGGCGAGCTCTACTCCCGGGTCGCGCAAGGTCAACGGTCCCGTGAGATCCGGCTCCCCAACGACTCCGGCGTGGCTGGCCGTGTGTTCCAGACCGGCGTGGGCGTGATCGTGAACGACGCGTATACGCACACCGACTTCAACCGCGCCATCGACGAGCAGACCGGCTACGAGACCCGCAACATCGCGTGCGCGCCGGTGCGTAGTGCCAAGGGCGTGATCATCGGTGTGGCCCAGGTGTTGAACAAGAATGCTGCTGGTACGGGCACCGGTGAGTTCACCGAGGACGACCTCGCGCTGCTCGAGGCGATGACGGCGCAGGCCGCGGTCGCCCTGATGAACAGCCAGTACGTGGAGCGCATGGAGCGCAAACGGGTCGAGGAGCTCGCGTTCCTCGATCTGGTCTCCGACATCACTTCCGAGCTCGACCTCGGCTCGCTGCTCCAGCGCATCATGGGTGAGGCCACCCGCATGCTCCACGCCGACCGCTCCACGCTGTTCCTGCACGACGCGAAGCGCGGCGAGCTGTTCTCCCGAGTGGCGGAGGGTGCCGAGCTCACCGAGATCCGCTTCCCCGATCACGTGGGCATCGCGGGCACCGTCTTCACCACCGGCGACTCGATCAACATCCCATACGCGTACGCCGATCTGCGGTTCAACCCGAGCTTCGATCGTCAGACCGGGTTCTTCACCCGATCGATCCTGTGTGTGCCCGTGATCACCAAAGACGGCGAGACCATCGGCGTCACCCAGGTGCTCAACAAGCAGGGTGGGCCGTTCAACGCCGAGGACGAGCAGCGACTCAAGGCGTTCACCGCGCAGGTGTCGATCGCGTTGCAGAACGCCAAGCTCTTCGACGACGTGCAGACGATGAAGAACTACAACGACGCCATGCTCGAGAGCATGTCAAACGGCGTGCTCACACTGGGCGAAGACGGATTGATCGCCACGTGTAACGCCGCGGCGGCCCGCATCCTGCACAGCACCGAGGCAGCCGTGGTGGGGCAGCCGGTGGAGGCGCTGGTCGTCACCGGCAGCTCGTTGTTCACCGCGATGGTCGAGCGCGTTGCTCAGACCCAGCAGACCGAGCTGGCGATGGACGTTGACCTGCGCCTCGCCGAGGGAGAAGACGAGGTCTCAGTGAACGTCTCGGTGCTGCCTCTGCTCAGCACCGATGATCAGAACCTCGGCACCATGATCATGCTGGAAGACATCAGTGGTGAGAAGCGGGTACGCACCACCATGGCGCGCTACATGGATCCCGAGCTGGCCGACCAGCTCGTGCGCAGCGACGAGGAGATTCTCGGGGGCAAGAGCATCGAAGCCACCGTGCTGTTCTCCGACGTGCGTGGCTTCACGACCGTGGCCGAAGAGCTCGGTCCGCAGGGGACCGTCGCGCTGCTCAACGACTACTTCACGATCATGGTCGACTGCATCCAGGCGCAGGGCGGGATGCTCGACAAGTTCATCGGCGACGCCATCATGGCGGCGTTCGGACTCCCCGTCGCCCACGACGACGACCCTGACCGCGCGGTGCGGGCCTCGATCTCGATGATCAGCTCACTCTTCGAGTGGAACGTGCAGCGCGCCACCGACGGACGACCCCCCGTCGACATGGGGATCGGGCTCAACACCGACACGGTCGTGGCCGGCAACATCGGTAGCCCCAAGCGCATGGACTTCACGATGATCGGCGACGGCGTGAACCTGGCGTCTCGGCTCGAGAGCGCGTGCAAGCAGTACAGCGCGCGCATCCTTGTGAGCGAGAACACGTTCAAGCGGCTCCGCGGCGTGTATCGCTTCCGTGAGGTCGACCACGTGATCGTGAAGGGCAAGACCGAGCCGATCGGTGTGTACGAGATCCTCGACTACCACTCCGAAGCCACGTTCCCCAATCTTGCCGACGTTGTGAACGCGTTCCGCGACGGCATCGAGCGCTACCGGCGCGGCGACTGGGACCAGGCGAGCGTGGCGTTCGGTCAGGCGCTCAAGGCGAACCCCGATGACCGGCTGTGCCAGATGTACATCGAGCGTTGCGAGCAGCTCGTCGCGAATCCGCCCGACCACTGGGACGGCGTCTGGGCCCTCACCGCGAAGTAGGTGGTGGGCGGTTAGCCCTTGTGCTTGCGGCGGTACCGGATGGCGGCGACCGCACCGGCGATCACTGCGCCGGTCACCACGACGGCCGCGCCGCTGCGCAACACGATCTTGGTGCGGTTGCTGTGGTGGTCGTGCTCGGCGGTCTCAACGTCTTCGAGCTTGATCTCCTGCTCGACGCCGTCGGCGTCGGCGAAGGAGAGCACGCCGTCGTCGAACGCTTCGTCCTTGCTGAGGTTCTCGAGCCGCTTGGCGTAGAGGTCGGAGCCGAGACCCGCGGGCACCTCGCCCAAGCTCGCATCGTCGAACTCGTCGTCGAGTCGGTCTTTTCTTGTGAGTGCCATAGGGGCTGAGGCTACCGGGCCGGCCTCGCCCCAGGTTCAGGGCCCTTGCTGGGCTTGCTCTTCGAGCGATTGGGCTTGCTCTTCGAGCGATT
>CAMDCC010000128.1 GCA_945889545.1 Bifidobacterium breve
TGCTCACCATGTTTGGTCGATTCCGCTCCGGCGTCCCGGCTCGCCACAACGGGTCGATTTGCTGCGCCGTCCCGCTCGTCCGAGCACGGCTCCGCTCCTCTCCTCGGCCACGCCTCCGCTACATCTCGGTGTGTCGGAGCGTACCGGAGGGCCTCTCGGTTACCCTCCGCGCCATGGGACGGCTTGATGAGCGGGTGGCGATCGTGACGGGCGCGGGGCAGGGGATCGGCCGGGGTGTGGCCCGTCGGTTCGCGAGGGAAGGCGCCACGGTGGTGATCGCCGAGGTGAACCCGGCGACGGGCGAGCAGGTGGCAGGCGACATCGTGGAAGAGCTCGGCGGCACAGCGCGCTTCATGCCTACCGATGTGCTCGAGAAGGACCAAGTGCTCGGGATGGTGGGCGCAACCGTCGAAGAGTTCGGTCGCGTCGACATCCTTGTGAACAACGCGTACGCCGCCGGCGGCTTCGACCGGCTCGAGCGCAAGCCCGACGAAGACCTGTGGCTCGCGTTCCGCGGCGGCCCACTCCACACCTTCTGGGCGATGCAAGCGGTGTTCCCGCACATGAAAGCGCAAGGGTGGGGCCGCATCATCAACTTCGTGTCGCTCAACGGCATCAACGCGCACCAGTACTCCGTGGATTACAACGCGGCCAAGGAAGGCATCCGGGCCATCACGCGCACCGCAGCCCGGGAGTGGGCGAAGCACAACATCCTCGTGAATGCGATCGCGCCCGCGGCGGCATCGCCGGCGTACGTGACGTTCGCCGAGGCTGCGCCCGAGAATGCCAAGGAGATGCTCAAGCAGAACCCCATCGGGCGCATGGGTGATCCCGAGCACGACATCGGCGGTGTCGCGCTCTTCCTCGCGACCGAGGACAGCGATTACATCACCGGCATGACGATGCTGGCCGACGGCGGCAGCCACATCAACGGGGTGCTCTGGGATCCCCCGATGCCGGACTGATCGAGTGGCCTACGAGGAGTTGAGCGCGATCTCGGTCGAGGTCGAGCGTGGGGTGGCCTGGGCCACGATTGATCACCCGCCGATGAACCTGTGGGACCGAGCGTTCACCGGCGATCTCGTGGGCTTGATCGGCGGCTTCGAACGCGACGACGCGTCACGCGTGCTCGTGCTGGCCAGTGCCGATCCGGAGTTCTTCATCGCGCATGCCGACGTACAGATGATCCGCGATATGCCCGCCGATGTGCAGGGCACGCCGGGCGCACCGGCCCCCGTCAACGTGCTGCTGGAACGTTTGCGAATCATGCCCAAGGTGTCGATCGCCGCGATCGGAGGCATCGCCCGAGGTGGTGGTTCGGAGATCGCGCTCGCCTGTGACATGCGGATCGCGGCACGTTCGGCTCGGCTCAATCAGCCGGAGGTGGCGCTTGGGATCATCCCCGGTGCTGGCGGCACGCAGCGTCTCACCCGTCTCGTGGGGCGGGCGCGCGCCCTCGAGATCATCCTAGGGTGCGCCGACGTGTCGGGCGAGGAGGCCGCGGCGATCGGGTACGTGAACCGAGTCGTTGACGACGATCAGCTCGTGCCGGTGGCGCGAGCACTGGCTGAGCGCATTGCCGCGCAGCCGGTGGCGGCAGTCGCCGCGGCGAAGAGCGCCGTCAATGCGGCGGGCACCGACGTGGATGCCGGGTTCGCGGTGGAGGCCGAGGCCTTCCGGGGCACGCTCACCGACGACGTTCGTCAACGAATGCAGCGCTTCCTTGACGCGGGCGGCCAGACCCGCGTTGGCGAGCAGGATCTCGATCCGCTCTTCGCCCAGATGGCCGAATTCGAGGCGAAGGGGCCGTGAGCGACTTCGCGGGCAAGGTCGCGTGGATCGCCGGTGCGGCCCGTCCACCGGGGATCGGTCGGGCCGTGGCGGTGCAGCTCGCTCGGCTCGGCGCCGACATCGCATGTGTCGATGTGGTTGACGAAGCGGCTGCGACCGATCCCAATCAGGCGTACGCAGTGACCGCAGCCGCACTCGAAGCGACGGCAGAAGCTGTGCGCGCGGAAGGCCGACGAGCGCTGGTGCTGCCTGTCGATCTGACGGACGAGTCCGGCGTGAATGAGTCGGTGGTAGCAACAGTGCGCGAGCTCGGGCGCATCGACGTCGGCTGCAACCTCTCGGGTGGCACCGGACCCGCGTTGGGGAACGGCTCGCTCATTGATCTCGACGTCGACGGCTGGCATACCGCGCTCGACATCAACCTCACCGCAGCCTGGCTCGGCACTCGAGCGTGTGCGCGACAGATGATCGAGCAGGGTCACGGTGGAGCGATCGTCAACCTGTCGTCCTCGGCGGCGATCGCCGGAGCAGCAGGGGTCGGCGCGTTCTCCGCGGCGCGAGCAGGAGTGAACCGCCTCACTGAAGTGCTCGCGTCGGAGCTGGGACCGCACAACATCCGCGTGAACGCCGTGTGTCCGCGTGGGATTGAACCGGGCGCCGTCGGCAACCCAGGTCTCGTGCGCCGTGCCGAGCGCGATGCTGGTGGGCTCGAGGAGTGGGCACGCCAGACGATTCCGCTCGGGCGGATGCAGACCGCCGACGAGACCGCGGCGGTCGCCGTGTTCCTCGCCAGCGATGCCGCCAGCTTCGTGAGCGGCCAGTCGATCGTGGTCGCCGGTGGCCCCCACGTGTGAAACTGCGCCCATGAAAGCCGCGGTGTTGCGGGAGTATGGGGGCAAGATGTCGGTCGAGGAGCTCACGCTCCGTGCACCGGGGCCAAACGAGGTGCACGTGCACTTGGCCGCATGCGGCGTGTGCCACTCCGATCTCTCGGTGCAGCAGGGGATCATGCCGATCCCGGTCCCGTGTGTGCTCGGGCACGAAGGTGCCGGCACGATCGTCGAAGTCGGCAGCGCGGTCACCAACGTCAAGGAGGGAGACCACGTCATCATGGCGCCCATCGCGCCGTGTCGAACCTGCTTCTTCTGCCTACGGGGCCAGCCCACACTGTGCGAGCACGGCTTCGACCACATGTTCTCGGCGTACGCGCACGCCGGGAGTGAGCCGATCGGTCCTGGCCTCGGCCCAGCCGCGTTTGGCGAGGAGACGATCGTTCCCGCCAGCTCCGTCGTGCCGATTGACGCGTCGTTCCCCATCGAGATCGCCGCGCTCATCGGATGCGGCGTTGTGACCGGTGTCGGATCGGTCGTGAACTCGGCCAAGGTTCCGCCAGGCGCAACGGTTGCCGTCATCGGGTGTGGCGGCGTCGGACTTGCTGCCATCCAAGCCGCCCGCATGTCGGGCGCGTCACAGATCATCGCCGTCGACCGTGTCGCTGAACGGCTCGGCCACGCAACCGACAGCGGTGCCACCAACGCAGTCGACGCGAGCAGCGGCGATCCGGTCGCCGCGGTACGCGAGCTCACCGATGGACGCGGCGTCGACTACTCCTTCGAGGTGGTCGGTCTCTCGGCCACGATCAGTCAGGCGTACGACATGGCTCGACGGGGTGGCACGGTCACGATCGTCGGCGCCGGTGCCTTCGACGACATGGTCTCGTTCTCGGCCGCACAGCTCATGGTCGACGGCCGCACGGTGCGAGGCTGTGTGTTCGGCTCTACCGACCCGCTGCGTGACTTCCCGCGCCTCGTACGCTGGCAGGAGCGAGGGCTCCTCGATCTCGAACGGTTGGTGACGCGCCGCATCGGTCTCGACGACATCGACGAGGCGTTCGGCGAGATGCTCGACGGCAAGGGCGCGCGCAGCGTCATCGTGTTCTGACTGGCGGATGGTGGCAGTGCCGATACGAAGCGAGCAGAGCGGATGGATCGAGCGGAGCGGGAGCGTAGCCATGAAGGCAGACTCGATTCTTGACTCCCCAGCATCGTGAACATCCTCGTCACGGGTGCGTCGTCAGGCATCGGCGCGGCGCTCGCCCGGGCGCTCGCCGCGCGTGGCGACACAGTTGGCTTGGTGGCCCGTCGAGAGGACCGGCTCAACACCGTGCTTACCGAGTGCATCGGGGCGTCGCCGAATTCGCAACGGTGGGTGGCCGATCTTGAAGACCTCGACCGCGCGCAGGCCGTCGCGCTGGAAGCGTGGGACGCGTTCGGTGGGCTCGATGTGCTCGTGAACAACGCGGCCATCCCACAGGTATCCCACGTAACCAAGCTCGCGCTCAGCGAGGTGGAGCGGCAGATGCGGGTGAACTACCTGTCGCCCGTCGCCATGACGATGGCGGTGCTCCCACGGATGCTCGAACGCGGGAGCGGCACGATCGTGAACGTGGGCAGCGTCGGCGGGCGCCTCGGCATCGGACGCGAGACGGCGTACTCGGGGGCGAAGTTCGCACTCAGCGGTTGGAGCGAAGCGCTCGCACTCGACCTGTGGGAGACAGGCGTGAACGTGAAGCTCGTCACGCCCGGCGCGGTCGATACCGAGATCTGGACCCATCCCGACGTCGAGCCCACCGACTACGACGGTGACAAGGCGTCACCGGAAGCGGTGGCAGCAGAGATCGTCCCGTTCCTCACCGACGATCGCTTCGAGATCTGCCCGCCCGAGAGCCAGGGCATGGCCGCGATCATCAAAGGCAAGTCCAACGACGTCGATGCCTTCCTCAAAGGCACCGCAGCCTGGGAAGCCCAAGCACGCGCAAAGGGCTGAATCGGGCTGTGGGGCAACCTTCGGACCAAGTCGAGCGTCGCTGGTGGATATGAGGAACAGCAACAGAAGGTGTCGGCGCGTCACGGCGGCCGCAGGCTTCGCCCTCGCGATCGTCAGCGTCGCCGGCGGGAGCGCCGGCTCGAAGGTCGTGCCGTTTCGCGAGATAGACGACGGGGCCGCGACGATCGCAGAGCTGAGAGAGCGCCCGATCGAGCTGCCATCGCTCGCGCAGCACGAGCGATGCCCGCTTCAGCCGATCACGCTGGTCGAGGGTGCTGACGTTCGCGGGACGCAAGCCGGACCGGTCGCAGCCGTCATCGTTCCTGAGGTCGCGGCGTACTTCAGCGTGCCGTCGACGGGCGATCAAGAACGGGCGGTCGGCAAGATCCTCTGGCTCGTCCAGGCCGATCAGCCTGCCCTGCTCGCTCGGGGCCGCCAGCTCGACGGCACCGGGACACTCCGCTTCGGCAACGACAATGCCAAGGAGCTGGTGCTCGATCAGGATGCGACGAGCACAGTCGGACCATCGTGGAGGGATCAGCCGTCAGGCCCGAGCATCACCCGCTCAGGTTGCTACGCCGTGCAGATCGACGGTCCTGATTTCCAGGCGGTCATCGTGTTCAGCGCTCACGCATTCGGGGCGTCGGCGGTGAAGAGCACGCGCTCGGTCAACGTACGCGATTTGAAACTCGACGACGGCGAGTCGCTGAAGGTTTCACTGCACCCGTCCGATGTGCCGATCGAGATCGACACGTCGGAACGCGAGGTGGAGGTGTGCCCGAGCGGCTGGCCTTCGTACGCAGGATTCCTCGAATGCATCCCAGTCGATGCCGATGGTCACGTCGCCCTGCCGAGCACGAAGAACTCGTTGTTTCACCTCGGGTTCATTGTTCAGGGCATCGACAAGCAGGGGGTTCGACTCTCGCGGCTCACGATCACCTACGAGCTCGAGGATGGGTTCTTCATGTTGCTCCCGCCACCGATCGCGCCTGGGAATACGACCGCCCGCTTCATTGTGACGCCCGTGCGGAGAACCAGCATCGGCGTCGGACCGTACGAGCCCGAGATCGACCACTTCGCTCGCGGCGCGAAGGTCGTTCTTCAGCAGAACGGGACGCGGATCCGACGCGGCGGCATCCGGACGGGCCATGGCGACACGTACGGTCCGGTAAGGCTCGATCGCCCTGTCGAGATCGAGGTGCGGAACGCGGGGTCGAAGCCGGTCTCGGTCGACCTCCTCGTGGACTGGTTTTGAACGCCACTTGACCCAGAAAGAACGGTGACGCAGGCTGCTTTCTCACGACCACGACGGAGGGCATCTCATGGCAGACGCAAACGAGCAACTGGTGAGGGACGGCTACGCGGCATTCAGCGCGGGCGACATGGAAAAGCTCGGCTCGTTGTACACGGACGACGTCGTCCAGAGCGTCCCTGGCAACAACCAGATCGCGGCCGACCACCAGGGTCGGGACGCCGTGCTCGGGTACTACGGAAAGCTCTTCGAGCTCACTGATGGAAACATGTCGGTTCAGCTCAAGACGGTCACGGTCGACGGTGACAAGGTTGCCGCGGTGCACGCGAACATCGCCGAGCGCAATGGCAAGAAGCTCGACAGCGACACGACGCTGAACTTCACGATCAAGGACGGCAAGATCACTCGCATCGACGAAGTCTCGTCCGACCAGGCCGCGGAAGACGCGTTCTGGGGTCAGGCCTGACTCATTGAAGCGTGAGGTCCGCTCAGCGGAGCCCACACTTCAACAAGAGCATCATTCGCCCGGCGTGCCGACCAGTCGGCGCGCCGTGGCGACGATGTCGTCGGTCGACGAGCCCGGCGCGAACACTTCGCCCCCGCGCTCCGCGAGTCGCTTCGCCGCCCAACAGAAGTTCGCGGCCCTCCTCGACGAATCGACGAGCGATCTCTAGTTCAGAGCCTGACGCTGGTCCTGGCGCAGAGTTGGTCGATCCGGCGCGGCTGGCTGCGTGGCTCGACGAGCGCGGACTCGCGGCGGGTGAACCGTTGGAGATCGAGCGCATCACGAGTGGCGCGTCGAACGAGGTGTTCTTGGTTCGTCGCGGCGATGAAGAGTGGGTGCTGCGGCGGCCGTCGCCGAACTCGCCCGCGCCACCAGCGACGATGGGTCGCGAGTTCCTCGTGCTCTCGGCGTTGGAAGGCACGCCGGTGCCGCACCCCACTCCGCACGCGCTCTGCGAGGACGAAGCCGTGTTGGGGGCACCCTTCTATCTCATGCAGCGCGTGGACGGTTTCGCGCCGCGCATGCCATTGCCGCCACCGTTCGACGCAGACGAGGGCGCGCGTCACGGCATGGGACCGACGCTTGTGGATGCGCTCGCCGATCTGTCGCAGGTGGACTGGCGCGTCCGGGGCCTCGAGAAGTTCGGGAAGCCCGAGAACTATCTCGAGCGGCAGGTCGACCGGTGGCTCGGCCAGCTCGAACGGGCCCGCAATCGCGACATCCCAGACGTCGATGCCGTGTCCGAGTGGTTGCGGGAGCACACGCCCCCGATGGGTGAGCCTGGGATCCTGCATGGCGATGTGCACCTCGGCAACGTGATGTTCCACCACGGCGGTCCGGCGCGCATCGCCGCGATCGTCGACTGGGAGCAGTCCACGATCGGCGACCCGCTCGTGGATCTTGGATGGCTGCTCGCGCTCTGGGATGAACCAGATGACGAGCCGATCCGTGGCATGTCCGAGATGCGCGTTGCGCGGGAGCCGGGCTTCGCGACCCGAGTCGAGCTGGCAGAGCGATATACGCGGCTGACAGGTCGGTCACTCGACGACCTGGGCTGGTACGAGGTGCTGGCGCTGTTCAAGCTGGGGTGTGTGCTCGAGGGTGCGTACGACAGGTACGTCAGCGGTGTGAGCACGAACCCTGCGCATGCCAGGCTGGAGCACATGGTCCCGAACCTGTTCCGGAGTGCGGCGGGCATCGTCGCGATGGGCGGGAAACCGCGATGACCACACAACTCGACCACCTCCGCTCGTTTCGAGGCCGTCACGCTGAGTGACACGGATCCTGGGAACGTGGGGCCGAGAAACCCACGCTTCAGGCCAGATTGGCCCTCAATGTTCACGTTGAGTGGTCGAAATGACGGGCAATGCGTTCGCGCCGCACTCCGTCCTCGCTCGCCCTGCTGGGTTCGATCCTGGTCCCGCTCGCCCTAGCGGCCGGTGTCGCCTTCTCGGTCACGGCGCAAGCAGCGCCCGAGGCGGCCCAGACCTTCAACGGCCGTACCCGAGATGCCCTGACCACCGACCAGACCCTCCTCGCGGCGGAGCGCATGCCGACAGTGGTGCCGGTCGCGGAGGCTCCCGCCATCCGCCAGATCGTCACCCCGAAGGCGGGTGGCGGACTCTCGATCTACTCATCGGCTGGGGCGCTCGCCCCG
>CAMDCC010000129.1 GCA_945889545.1 Bifidobacterium breve
TTCCCACCGTGGAACGCGGGTTGCGCGATGCCGACTTCTGGTCGATCGAGATGGCCGGTGAGAGCCCTTCGATGAAGTCGACGTCGGGCTTGTCCATCTGCCCGAGGAACTGACGCGCGTAGGCCGACAGCGACTCGACGTAGCGGCGCTGACCCTCGGCGTAGATCGTGTCGAACGCCAACGACGACTTGCCCGAACCCGAGATGCCGGTGAAGACGATCAGCTGGTCGCGCGGCAGCGTGAGGTCGACGTTCTTCAGGTTGTGCTCGCGGGCACCCCGAATCGTGATCGTGTGATCCAACTCTTTGGTCGCGCTCGCTCGGCCGCGGGATACCTGCGGCCGCCCTTCGGGCCGCTCGGCCGCTCCATGCCCCTTCGCTGCCATCAGGCTGGTCGCGCTCGCTCGGCGGCGGGATACCCGCCGCCCTGCGGGCCGCTCGGCTGCTCCATCTAGCGAGCGTACCCAAGTGGACCCTCGGGCGAACGGATGTTCGCTCCGGCTCCCGGGCTACCCGACCGCCCGGAGCTCGCGCTTGAGCTCGGTGATCTCGTCGCGCAGGCGGGCGGCTTCCTCGAAGTGCAGTTCCTTCGCGGCCTCGTGCATCTCTTCCTGGAGCGATTGCAGGATCCGACCGAGCTCCTCGGGCGGAACCCCCGCAAGGTCGAAGACGGCGGAACGCTGCGAACCCCGGCCGCGCCCGCGTCCACGTCCTCGCTGGGCGGGTGCATCTTCGCCACCGTCGCGCGCTCGCACCATCGCCATGATGTCGGTGATGCTCTTGCGGATGGTCTGCGGATCGATGTTGTGCTCGAGGTTGTACGCCATCTGCGCCTTGCGCCGGCGGTTGGTCTCCGAGATGGCATGCCGCATCGAATCGGTCACCTGGTCGGCGTACATGATCACCTGCCCGTCGACGTTCCGAGCCGCGCGGCCGATGGTCTGGATCAACGATGTGGAGGATCGCAGGAACCCTTCCTTGTCGGCGTCGAGGATCGCGACCAGCGAAACCTCAGGAAGGTCGAGTCCCTCTCGCAGCAGGTTGATCCCTACGAGAACGTCGAACTCGCCGAGGCGAAGCGAACGCAAGATCTCCACCCGTTCCAGCGTGTCGACCTCACTGTGGAGATACCGCACGCGCACGTCAAGCTCGAGGAGGTAGTTGGTGAGATCTTCGGACATCTTCTTCGTGAGCGTGGTCACCAAGACGCGCTGACCGCGTTCCTCGCGTTCGCGGATCTCGGCCACGAGGTCGTCGATCTGGCCCTTTGTCGGCTTCACGATCACTTCGGGATCGAGAAGTCCGGTCGGGCGCACAATCTGCTCCACGACCTTGCCCGACACTTCGAGCTCGTACGGGCTCGGCGTGGCCGACATGAACACGACCTGTCCGACCTTCTCGTGGAACTCATCAAACCGCAGCGGTCGGTTGTCGAGCGCCGACGGAAGCCGGAACCCGTGGTCGACGAGCGTGTCCTTGCGCGACTTGTCGCCGGCGTACTGGCCGTGCAGCTGCGGCACGGCCACGTGCGACTCGTCGAGCACCATGAGGAAGTCGTCGGGGAAGTAATCGATCAGGGTGTACGGCATCTCCCCGGGCGCGCGGCCGTCGAGGTGGCGCGAGTAGTTCTCGATGCCCGAACACGACCCGACCTCACGGAGCATCTCGAGGTCGTAGTTGGTGCGCATGCGAAGCCGCTGCGCCTCGAGCAGCTTCCCCTCCTTCTCCAACGCGGCGAGCCGCTGCGCGAGCTCGGCTTCGATGCCGTCGATCGCTGTGCGCAGCCGAACCTCGGACGTGACGTAGTGCGACGCCGGGAACAGCACGAACCGATCGAGCTCCTCGACGACCTCGCCGGTGAACGGATCGACGGAGGCGATGCGCTCCACCTCGTCGCCGAACAGCGAGATGCGGATCGCCCGCTCCTCGTACGCGGGGAACACCTCGATCGTGTCGCCCCGAACCCGGAACTTGTTTCGGGCGAAGTCGTAGTCGTTGCGCTCGTACTGGAGCTCCACGAGCCGGGACAGGATCGAGCGCTGGTCGCGCTCTTCCCCCTTGTCGAGGATGAGGCACTGCCGCTCGTACTCGTCGGGTGCACCGAGTCCGTAGATCGCCGAGACCGATGCGACGATCAGCACGTCGCGGCGCGACATGAGCGCGCTCGTGGCCGAGTGGCGCAGCCGATCGATCTCGTCGTTGATCGACGAGTCTTTCTCGATGTACGTGTCGGTCGTCGGCATGTACGCCTCGGGCTGGTAGTAGTCGTAGTACGACACGAAGTACTCGACCCGGTTCTTCGGGAAGAACTCGCGGAACTCACTGGCGAGCTGCGCGGCGAGGCTCTTGTTGGGTGCGAGCACCAAGGTGGGCCGCTGCACCCGCTCGATCACTCCCGCGATCGTGAACGACTTTCCGGAGCCGGTAATCCCGAGGAGCGTCTGGTAGCGCTCCCCCGCCTCCAGCCCGGCAACGAGCGCGTCGATCGCCTCCGGCTGATCACCCGCGGGCGCGAAGTCGGAGACGAGCTCGAAGGGCGGCACAGAAGGATCGTACCGACCCCCTGTGACGTTCCTGGTCGCCAGGTCGCGCCGCCCAAGAACTGCTTTCGGGGCAATCGCGCGCCCGCCGGGGGACGGGCGATTGCCCCGAAACGAGCTAGGAGGGTGACTCGGGCTGCTCGGCGTTCAACGCGGCGTTCTGGACGAGCAGGTCCGCCCACACGGTTTCGACCTGCTGTTCGAGATGCGCGAGGTCACCGGAGTTGTCGATCACGTGCGTGGCGACGGCACGACGCTCCTCGTCGGATGCCTGCGCGGCCATGCGCGCCTCCGCGTCGGCGCGCGGCACACCGCGTCCCTCAAGGCGCTCGAGCCGCAGTTCCCGTGGGGACTCGACCACGATGACGAACTGGTAGCCCCGCGATCCCGCCGTCGTGGACTCGACAAGGAGTGGCACGTCGCATACGACGATCGCATCCTTGGGTGCTTCCGTGATGCGCCGCAGGAACTCCTGGTTGATCGCCGGGTGCGTGATGCCTTCGAGGTCCTTGCGCGACTGCTCATCGGCGAACGCGATCCGCCCCAGGGCGGGCCGGTCGAGGCTGCCGTCGGCGTCGAGGATCTCGGGCCCGAACCGCTCGACGAGCTGAGCCAACGCCGGTGTGCCCGGCTCCACCACGGCTCGAGCGACGACATCGGCATCGACCACCGAGGCCCCCCGGGCCGCCAAGAGGTCAGCCACGGTCGACTTCCCTGACCCGATCCCTCCAGTGAGCCCAACCAGCAACATGGCGTCGGATGGTAGAAGGCGGAGAAGCCCTAGGTGAGCAAAGGTAAAGGAGAGGTCAGGTAAAGGTTCACGGAGCGTGTTCAAGGCTTGCCACGGAGAGTGCCGTTATTGCTCGTGGCCGGGCTAACTTGAGCGCGTGGAGGAACTGCTCGGCCCATGGCCAGTGGTCGGGGAACCGCAGGATCCAGCGTCCGGCGTGGTTCACGAGCCGGCCGGGAAGCGCGAGCAGCTGCGTGCGGAGCGTGCGGGCGACGGTGAGTTGGTGTTCGGGTCGCAGCTCACCGAGCTCGGCGGTCCAGCGGTAGAGGTTGTGGGCGAGCACGCCACACGCGAGCCACGCCGCGTTGGCGAAGAAGCGTCCCGAGGGGCAGTGCTCGAGCCCGGCGCCTTCTTTGAGGTCGCGGATCGCGAGTTCGACGCGGGCGTGGTCGCGGTGGAACTTGTCGGCCTCGACCGCAGGGGTGTCGAGGCTGGTGATGAACGCGTGGTGACGCCAGTCGGGCCACAACGCGGCTTGGGCCGGGTCGCACAGGCGGGTGCGGCGCACCACCAGGCGCAGCTCGCGTCGGTCCCGGCCTCGCCCACTCACATAGCGCGTCTCGGCGACCGCGGCCTCACCGTCGGGCGGGCCGCACCCGAGCGATGAGCTCCTCGACGAAGCGCTTCGCGCCCCGCTGGCTGGACCCCTTACGCAGCCGCGCGTGGAGAATCTCGCCAGTGTCGGCACGCGTCGCGAGCAACGGGTGATCACCCAACACTCGGGTGTAGCCGTACGCGGCGCCGTGTTTGTGCTTGCCGTGGACCTCACAGATCGTCGAATTGAGATCGATCGTCGCCGCCGCGTCGCCCGGACCGGCACCGAGGCGCCACGCCCGTCGCATCGCCTCGCCAGTGACCTTGTCGAGCGGGCGGACATGCCCGAACGTGAACGACCGCAGGAACGTCCCCAACGTCGAGGGTGCCATCACCCGAAACCCCAACACCCGCCGGGTCGCACCCGCGCGCAACATGTCGGCGTGGTCGATATGCGAGCCGCCAGCCAGGATCGTGGCCACCAGCGTGAGGACCTTACGGCCCGGCAACGCGCCACCAACCCGGCCCACCAGCCGCACCGTCGAATTGATCAACGACTCCAAGTCGAGACGCGTCATCAACGTCGCCGGCAGGATCAGCCCTGCATTGGCCACCAAGGTCGGATCGTCGAAGGTCACCCCGACACGGTCAATCGAGCGCGATACTGCCTTCACTGGAAGTGCCTCCCGGGTTGGCGACCACGACGACTTCGAACACCGTCATCGTCCCAGCCCAGGGAGGCTCTTCCGCGGATACGCGCCCCGCGTCAACCGACCTCAATCGGTGGATCGAGGCTTGAACCTTTCTCTGGGCGCCCGTCCCTGCGGCACCACGGTTACTCGGTTTCGGGGGTCTCCTGGGCGGACTCGCTCGAGAGGCCGTCGGTGAGCAACGCCTGCATCTCGGCCTCCGTTGCCGGTGCGGAGATCTCAGGCTCAGGATCGGGCTGCGCCGCGGCCTCGGCGAGCGCCGCTTCCGCGGCTTCACTGCCCTCGGCGATCGGGGCCGGCACGCCACCCTCGGCCTGCTCGCCGCCGATGTAGTTGCCGTGCTCGTCGTAGGCGTGCTCGCCGAACTGGTCCTGGTATTCGGCGGCGACCACGCCACCCTCGGCGGCCTGCTTGATCGACAAGCTGATCCGGCGACGTTCGAGGTCGATGTCGATGATCTTCACCCAGAGCTCTTCGCCCGGGGTCACGACCTGCTCGGGCGCCTCCACGTGGTGGACCGCCATCTCGGAGATGTGGACGAGGCCTTCGATGCCGTCACCGACCTGCACGAAGCTCCCGAACGGCACGAGCTTGGTGACCCGGCCGTAGACCAGCTCACCCACCTGGTGGCCGTCGGCGAACTCCTGCCATGGGTCTTGCTGCGTGGCCTTGAGCGACAGCGAGATGCGCTCCCGGGTGAGGTCGACATCGAGCACCTGGACGGTGACCTCGTCGCCGACCTGCACGACCGAGCTCGGGTGATCCACATGCTTCCACGAAAGCTCCGAAACGTGAACAAGGCCGTCCATGCCGCCGAGGTCGACGAAAGCACCAAAGTTGACGACCGACGAAACCACACCGCTGCGGACCTCGCCCGGCTTGAGGTTGGCGAGGAACTCGTCGCGCTGCTCGCGCTGGGTCTCTTCGAGATACGCGCGCCGTGACAGCACCACGTTGTTGCGGTTCTTGTCGAGCTCGATGATCTTGCACTCGAGCGTGCGGCCCACGAACGGCGCCAGATCGCGCACACGACGGAGATCGACCAGCGACGCAGGCAAGAAGCCCCGCAGACCGATGTCGAGGATCAGACCGCCCTTCACGACCTCGATGACGGGGCCGGAGACGATCTCCTCTTTCTCCTTGAGCTCTTCGATCGTTCCCCAGGCGCGCTCGTACTGCGCGCGCTTCTTGGAGAGGATCAGTCGCCCGTCCTTGTCTTCCTTGGTGAGGACGAGGGCTTCGAGCACTTCGTCGAGCGTGACGACATCGTGGGGGTCGACGTCGTTGCGGATGGACAGCTCGCGCGACGGGATCACGCCTTCAGACTTGTAGCCGATGTCGAGCAACACCTCGTCGCTGTCGATCTTGACGACCGTGCCGCTGACGATGTCGCCGTCGTCGAACTCGACGATGGTGGCATCGACCGCATCGGAGAACGACTGACCTCCGAGATCGTCGAACACGACCGGGGCGTCGTCCTCACGAATCTGAGTGAGGGTGGTGCCTGCCTCGGGGGCCGCCGCTTCGGCTGAATCCCCCGCTACCTCGGGGACGGGGCTGCCGTTGCTCCCCGTCACATCCTGCTCTGACAACTGCTTCTTCTTCACTACTCGGGATGCACCGCCGGCACGGGTACCTCCCGGGCGCGAACGACGACGGCTCCCAGGGTGAGAACCGCCTGGTGAGGCTACTTGGTCATGCGCTTCGCCGCCCCACCAGCAGCAGCTCGGGAGCGTCGAGGTCGGGTGGTGCCACTCGATATCTACCTGGCGTCACCCCATGAATCGCCTGCACCTCGATGCCCGCGAGCCGCGCGAGCAGTTCGAGCTCGCGCGTCGTGAAGCACGTGGTCCACAGATCGAAGATCTGCTCCTCGCCATCGCTGTTGCGCAGGGTTGAGTGCTCATGCAGCACACCGGTCGCGGCGTCGAACGTCTCACCATCCTCCAAGAAGCGCACCGCGAACGGAACGTGGAAGGCAGAGACGGCGATTCCTCCTCCTTCTTGCACGCTGACGACGATGCGTTGGAACACATCGACCTCGTCTCGCCCACCGAGAAGGCCAAATCCGCCCTGGCACAGGCAGATCGCGGCATCGAACTCCCCCTCGTAGGCCAGATCGCGCACGTCGAGGACCTCAAACCTCACCGCGAGCCCCTCGGCGGCTGTGGCCTCGCGACCGAGATCAATGAACTCCGGTGACGCATCCACACCCACGACCGCCACCCCGCGACGGGCGAGCTCCAATGCGTGACGCCCCGGCCCACACCCCACGTCGAGCACGCGTTGGCCCGGCGCGAGGCCCAGCGCGTCCCACAAGAAGTCGATCTCCTGCACGGTCCCCTTGGCGAACGCGTTGCGCAGGTATGCCGGCCCAAGGAACCGAGCGAGCGGTCCGAACCAATACCCCTCTGGTGGAACCGTGCTCACCAGTAGTCGCGCATGAGCTCGGTCATCCATGCAGGCTCTCTCACGTTGCCGCGTGGACCCATCTCGGGGACGTGGGGCTTGATGTCGAGCACGGGAGTGCCATCGATCGCGTCGAGGCCGCGCACTCGCACGGTGAGTCCGTCGATGCCGAGGAGCGTGCACGTGCTGACGCCGATGCGGTTGGGTCGCGCTTTGGCCCGTTGAGCGAAGATCCCAACCTCGGGCCAGTCGGCGCGGCCACGCGGTCGGCGCGCACCGAGGTTCACGTCGCTCTCGGCTACACCGTGGAAGTGGAACACCACGTCGAGGTGTGAGAACTCGTCGAGACCGGCGACGACTTCTGGACCGAAGCGCGACCGGTCGAGCTCGATGCCCGCGTCGACGGAGTCCCAGTCGTCATCGATGGGCTCCACCCGCCCGCCGCGTACAAACCCGACGGGTTCGAAGGCGCTGGGTTCGAAACCGAGCTCGGACACGCGAGCGCCTACTTGGCTTCGGCCCAGTTGGGACCGAAGCCGATGTCGACGTCGAGTGGCACCCGCAATTCGGTGACCGACTCCATCGTCTCGCGTATGACTGGTTCCACTGCGGCGTGCTCCTCGAGCGGTACCTCGAAGACAAGCTCGTCGTGCACCGTGAGCAACATCCGGGTTGCAAAGCCGCCGGCGTCGAGCGCACGGTCGACGTCGATCATCGCGAGCTTGAAGATGTCGGCAGCCGAGCCCTGCACCGGCGCGTTCTGTGCCATCCGCTCGCCCATCTGACGGATGCGGAAGTTGTCGGACGACAGCTCGGCGATCTGGCGCCGCCGGCCGAAGATCGTGGTGGTGTAGCCGCGACCCTTGGCTTCCGCGATTGTGTCGTCCATGAACTTGCGCACGTTCGGGAAGCCGTCGAAGTAGTTGTCGAGGATCTCGCGCGCTTCACCCGTCTCGACGCCGAGACGCTGGCCGAGTCCGAACGCCTCCATCCCGTACGCCAACCCGTAGTTGACGACCTTGGCGAAGCGCCGCTGCTCCTTCGTGAC
>CAMDCC010000130.1 GCA_945889545.1 Bifidobacterium breve
CCTCGGGTCGGACCTCGCCGTCGGCCACATTCGTGCAGGACTCGCCGACTGCGAGCGGGAAGCCCGCGATGAACAGCAGGTGTCGCGCGGCCAGGTGACCCGCCGCGCCTTCTGAGATCACCGCGCCGCCGTACGAGTGCCCACACACCACGGCGTCATCGAGACCGTCGAGGACCGCTCGGAGCGCCGCCGCGTCGCCTGCGAGGTCGGAGAGTGGCGCGGTGCTCGCACCATGGCCGGGGAGGTCGATGGCGACCGATGGCACCTCGGCGTCGTCGAGGAGGGTGACGACGCGCTCCCAGCACCAGGCACCATGCCAAGCGCCGTGTACGAGCACCACGGTGGCAGCCACGCGGTCAGACTACGGGCACATCGTGCATGAAGGGGAGGGTCGAATGACCACACTTGCGCCTGCGTCGTTCGTCGATGCCGACGGACATGTGCTCGAACACCCAGATCGCATGCTGGAGTACGCGCCCACCGAATACCGCGACCGCATCTGGCACGTCGAGACCGACGCATCGGGCAAGGACTGGGTGGTGTTCGACGGTCACCGATCGCCCGCGAACACATTTGCGTACGCCGGTTGTGGCGGGATGCCGCCGGAGGTGCAGGCGCGTGCTGCGGCGGGTGAGATCCGGTACGCCGACATTCGGCCCGGCGCGTTCGAGCCCGTGCAGCGACTCGCCGACCTCGATGCCGAACGCATCGATCAGACGGTGCTGTACCCCACGAACCTGCTCGGCATCGCCGGTGTTGCCGACGTCGACTTCGCCGTCGCGCAGTGTCGGGCGTACAACGACTGGCTGAGCGACTTCTGCAGCACCGCGCCCGACCGGCTTTTCGGGATCGCGATCATCCCGCAGCAAGATCCGGATGAGGCGGCGGCCGAGATCAAGCGCGCTCACGCGTTGCCCAATCTTGTGGGCACGCTCATCCGCCCAAACCCCGTGGTCGAGTGGAAGCACTTCCTCGATCCGGTGTGGGACCCCATCTGGCGCGCGGCGTCGGATGCGGGTTGGCCGCTCGGGTTGCATCCGTATCTCGCGGGTGACGTTCCCGGTGCGGTGATCGGACTCCGGCTCAACACGATCAAGTCGCGAACGGCGCCGTTCGAGATCCAGGGCCAGCTCAACATGCAGAACATCTTCTGGACCCAGTGCATCGGCAACCCCGTCGACATGATGACCAGCCTGGCGTTCGTGCTGGCGGGCGGCGTGTGCGAGCGCTTCCCCGATCTCACGTTCATCGTGCTGGAGACGAACGGCGGTTGGATCACACCGTGGATGGAGCGGCTCGATCACCACTACAAGTCGTTCGCGTTCGACGTGCCCGACATCTCGATGGCCCCGTCGGAGTACTTCCGGCGCCAGTGCTACATCTCGTTCGACGCCGACGAGGAGACGATGGGGCTCGCGGCGGAGTCTGAGTTCGTGGGCGCGGAGCGGATCATCTGGGCATCCGACTACCCGCATCCCGACGCGAAGTTCCCCGGCACGGTCGACGAGCTCCTCACCAACATCGCCGACTTGGACGCCGGCTCGCAGCGGGCGATCGCCTGCGACAACGCCCGGCGTCTCTACTCCTTGCCCGACACTGGGCGCGTTTCGAGGATCTGATCAGGGGCTGGGACTCGTTCTGTCGATCTGGTCAAGCCGGGGCGGGGGAGTGCCGATCCACCTGGCATGGCCCGGAATCGGAGATCGTGGGGGTTCCGCGCGCTCAGAACACGCGCGCTCCGAACCGGGACCGGCTCCTTCCTGGTCGCGAGCTGTCTGGCGGTCACGCTCGCAGCACCGGCCGCGGCCCAGGTAGCGGTTCCCACCACGGCACCGGCCGAAGGCGCAGGCTTGCTCCCTGGGCTCGACGCGAGGTTGGTGGGTGTTGGCATCGAGTTCGGCACATCCTCGTTCGACGTCGACGCGCTGCAGGCCGCGCAAGCGCGTCGGGACGCGCTCATCACCGAGCAGTTCGCGTTGCACGCGCGCCGGGCTGAGCTGGTGGAGCGAGCACAGTTCCTCACCGTCGTGCAACAGGAGGCGACCACCAAGCTGATCGTCGCCGAGGCCAACGTCGATCGCTTGACCGCGCTCGTGTACACGAAAGGCTCGTCGGGTTGGCAGACCACCGCGATGTTCGAGGTGGACGACGCGCTGGCCGCGTCGCGCGTCGATCATCTCGGCACATCACTGACGCGCGAGCTCGTCGACGCGATGGAGCTGGCCAAGCGCATCCGCAAGCGAGCATCGAACGAAGCGGTCGAAGTGGCCAACGAGCATGGCACGGTGGACGCGCGCATCATCCAGGTCGAGCAGGTCGAGTTTCCTGCGTCCCTACGCGAGGTGAGCGTTTTGAGCGTGAATGCCGCGGCAACGCTCGCAGGCGCGTCGGTGAACGGTCTCGGCATTCCCCTTGCGACCCTCGATGCCTACCTCCGGGCCGAAGCCGCATTGAAGTTCGAGCGACCGCAGTGTGGCTTGGCCTGGTGGATGCTCGCCGGCATCGGGCGCGTCGAGTCGAACCACGGTCGGTATGGCGGCGCGCAACCTGGTTTGCGCGGCAACGTCAGTCCGCACATCGTCGGGATCGCGCTCGACGGATCTCCCGGGATCGCCGCGATCTCCGACTCCGACGACGGGATGTGGGACGGCGACCCGGTCTGGGATCGAGCGGTCGGTCCGATGCAGTTCATCCCGGGAACGTGGCGGGGCTATGCCGCCGACGGCAACGGGGATGGAGCGAAGGATCCCAACAACCTCTACGACGCGGCCGTGGGTGCGGGTCGCTATCTGTGCCGTGCGGCCGGGAGCCTCGGGAATGACGCGTCGCTCACCCGGGCCTACCTCGCGTACAACCACTCCAACGCGTACGCCGCGCGAGTGCTCATGTTGGCCCGCGAGTATCAGTCGATCGGGCTTCCGGGACCAGCTGCATAACGCTGGGCCAGCCCTCGCTCTTCGGCCCGACGGGTGAATGGTGCGGCAGCCGCGCCGAGGATCACCGCGATGATCGCCACGACCCAGATCGAGACGTCGAGGAAGAACAAGACCAGCACGACCGCGAGGAAGATGACTGCGGTATCCACGGCGAAGTGCACGAACAGCGAGCGCGCCTCTCGCGGTGGGAGTTCGGCCGGGGATTGAGGATCCACCTGCATGCGGGGGAGCTCGACTACCGGCTGGTGCCCGTCATCACATCGGCGGTGATCGTGCCCTCGTGCTCGACTGATGGACGTCGGGTCATCGAACGAATTTCGGTATCGACGCCGATCGCTTCCGCCCGCAACGCGCCGACCGTGCAGCGCTCCTTCGGGATCACCGAGAACGGGTCGTAGCGGAACTCGCGCATGGCGTTGAGGTGCGTGACCTTGTTGATCTCGTCGTCGGTGAGCCCGGCTCCGGTGAACTCGCTCATGAACTGCTCCGGGGAGCGTGGCCACGTCGAGTCGGAGTGCGGGTAGTCGATCTCGACCGTCACTCGGTCGACGCCGATGTCGTCTCGCATCATCTTGAGGCCGGCCCGGTCGGTGATGAAGCACAAGATGATGTGCTCCAAGAAGACCTCGCTCGGAAGCTTGCCGCCAAAGTCCGCGTGGGTCCACGCGTTGTGCCGCTTGTACGAGTGGTCCAATCGCTCGAGGAAGTACGGGACCCATCCGATCCCGCCTTCGGAGAGCGCGATCTTCACACCGGGGAACTTCTTCCAGATGGGTGAGTACGTGAGGTCGGCGGCGCATTGCACGAGGTTCATCGGCTGGAGCACGATCATCACGTCGAACGGAGCGTCGGGAGCGGTGATCGCCAACTTCGACGACGAACCGATGTGCATGCATGCGACCGTCCCTTCGTCCTCGCACGCCTTCCACACCAGGTCCCAATGATCGGTGTGGAAGCTCGGGAGGTTCAGCGGGACCGGGTTCTCGGGGAGGGTGATCGAGTGACAGCCCTTCTTCGCGACGCGACGGATCTCGGCCGCGGTCGCCTCCGGATCCCAGATCATTGGGATCGCGAGCGGGATGAACCGGCCGGGGAACGATCCGCACCACTGGTCGATGTGCCAGTCGTTGTACGCCTGCGTGAGGGCAATGCCGGCGTCCTTGTTGGCGAGCTCGCCGAACAAGCGGCCGGCGAATCCGGGGAGTGATGGGAAGCACAGTGAGCCGAGGGTGCCGTTGGCGCTCATGTCGAGCACGCGCTTTTCGATGTCGAAGCAACCCGGGCGCAGCTCGTCGAACGAGGTGGGGTCCATGCCGTATTCGTCCATCGGCCGGCCAGCCACGGCGTTGAGCCCCACGTTGGGAAGCTCCATCCCGTTGAACAGCCAGACATCGGCGCCGTCGGACTCGCGGTGCACGATGCGCGGCGCAACGTCCTTGTACTTCTCGGGCAGACGGCCATCGAAGAGATCCGGTGGCTCGACCACATGGTCGTCCACGCTGACAAGGATCATGTCGTCGAGGTTCACGGCGTATCCCCTTTGCTTGTTTGGTGCTGCATCGCCAACGAGAGTACCCGCCGGGTCGTCCGTGCAGGCAGGTGGCGATCGGGCTAGGAATGCGACCGGCGAGTTCACCGCCGACATCACGGTGAGCGTCAAGAAGATCTGCGGCGGCCTTGAGGCGCTAACCCCGGATGAGGTGACCTGGGGTTGCGCCGGTCCACTTCCCGTCCTCGTGCAGGACCTCGCCGTTGACGATGACGGCGCGATAGCCCTCCGCATCGACCACGTATCGACCTGAGTTCGCCGGGAAGTCGCGCACGTAGCGCGGCGCGTCGGGTGTGGAGAGGTTGTCGCGGTCGATCAAGAGGATGTCGGCGGCCATGCCTTCGGTGAGTGCTCCACGACCGGTGATGCCGGTGGCGCGTGCGGGAATCGTGGTCAGGCGAGCAACCGCTTCTTCCAACGTGAGCACGTCGGGCACCCACTCGGTGAGCAGGCGCGTCGTGTAGTCAGCGCCGCAGAAGGAGAGAAGGTGCGCGCCACCGTCGCTGCTCCCGGCCATGACGATCGGGGATCGAATCGCCCGTTCGGTTGCGGCATGCCGCTTGCGGCTCGGTGGCCCGGCCATCACGAACTGGGTCTGGAGGCCTTCGTCGAGCGAAAGGTCGAGGAAGGCGTCGAGGGGATCGGCGCCGGTGGCCTCCGCGATCTCTGTGACCGACTTGTCGAGCCACTGCTCGTTCTCCGGCTTGATCACCTGCTCGACCTTCAGCACCTGCCATGCGAACACGAACGATCGCCCGGTCGAGTCGGCGATCTCGGCGCGCATCTGGTCGCGCAACGCCGGATCGAGCAGGCGCTCCTCGCGAGCGGGGGAGGCGAGCGTGAGGGTGTCGCGGAAGCTCGGCATCTCGTCGAACAAGAACGTGGCCTCGAGCGAGAAGTGAGCGCCTTGACGGTTGGTCGCAAACATCGGGTGCAGCTCGATGCCGTCGGCCTGGGCCGACTCGGCGAACTCCAGGCTGCGCGACCAGCCGTCGGGAGCATGCGGCATCATCGTGAGCGTGTTGAGGTGCACCGGGCGTCCCGACGCGCGCGCCATCGAGAGGACGAGATCTCGGTCCTCGTCGGAGTAACCGGTCAGGAACGTGCGGGGGATGAACTCGATCGACCCGCGCCCGAACTCGGCGAGCACCGACGCGAGCGCCACGAGCTCTTCGGGTGCGGCGTAGTTCGACGGCACGCCGCGCCCGTCATGGGCCACGTGGAGCTCGAGTTGGGACGACGTAAACCCGATCGCGCCTTGCTGGAATGCTTCGCGCACGAGCCGCTGCATCGCCGCGATCTCGTCGGGCGTGGCGGTGCGCTCCGACGCGGCATCGCCCATCACATGGCGACGCACCGCGCAGTGGCCCACGTTGGCGCCCACGTTCACACCGATGCGACCCTCGAGTCCGTCGAGGAAGTCGCCGAGGCTGCCACCCCGGAAGGTGACCGCTTCGGAGAGCGCCTCCGACGACATCCCTTCCACGCGGCTGAGCATCTGGAGCAGCCACGGCAGATCCTCGGGCTTCGATGGCGCGAACGTGAAGCCGCAGTTGCCGGTAAGGAGAGTGGTCACGCCGTGCCATGACGCCGGCGACGCGGTGGGATCCCAGTGGAGCTGCGCGTCGTAGTGGGTATGAACGTCGACGAAGCCGGGAGTGACGAGCAGGCCGTCAGCGTCGAGCTCGCGGGACGCGCTGGCGTCGATCGTGTCGACTACGGCGATGAGCCCATCTTTGACGGCGACATCAGCGGTGCGCGCGGGCGCGCCCGTGCCGTCGACGACGGTGCCGCCTCGGACGATCAGGTCGAAGTCGGAAGCGCTCACGAGGGTCGAGGGATGTTGTACATATCGAGCGCGTTCAACCCGTAGAGACCCTTGCGCGCTTCGTCGGGAAGACCGTCGTTGTGCTCGCGCAGCTCGTCGACCACGCCCGGGTACTTCGCGTCGTTGTGCGGGAAGTCCGACGCCCAGATGTAGCGGTCGGCGCCGACCAGGTCGACGAGCGGGCCGGGCGTGCGCTCACCCGGGTCGAAGCTGATCCAGCACTGCCGCTTGAAGTACTCCTCAGGGCTGAGCGACATCGGCGCCGCGGCCCACCGGTAGCTCTCCTCGAACTCGTTGAGCCGGTCCATCCAATGTGCGATCCAACCGCCGCCACTCTCGAGCACGACAACCTTGAGCGTGGGATGCCGTTCGAGCACGCCGCCGTACACGAGGTTCGACAGCGTCATCATCTGGTCGATCACCGGGATGAGTGCGTGGTGCGTGCCCGGCGCCATGAGCTCACGCATCGCGAGCGACGCGCCCGGCATGTCGGCGAGGCCGGCGATGTGCATTCCGAGCGGAAGGTTCGTCTCCTCGAGCGCTTCCCACACGGGCGTGTAGTCGTAGTGGTGGAACGGCTTGCCGAGGTACGCGTTCGGGCGCACAAACGTGCCGACGAGTCCGAGCTCGCGCACGCGGCGTGCTTCGTCGGCCGCGGCTTTCGGGTCTTGCATCGGGAGCGCGCCGGCACCTTTGAGCCGGTCTGGCGCCGCCGCGCACCATTCCGCGAGCCAGTCGTTGTAGACCTTGCACGACCACACTGCGAGCTCAGGGTCTTTGATGCCGCCGAGCTTGAGCCCGAGGCCCGGGTACATCACCGAGAGGTCGATCTCCTCGGCGTCGAGCACCTTCACGCGTTCGTGCGGGTCGAACCCGGCGGGGTTGAGGTCTTCGTAGTGGCGACCGCGACCAAAGTCGTCGAAGCTCTCGCCTGCGTTGCCGAGCCCGACGAGCCCGCGATCGGTAGCCATGCCGTCCTCTACATGGCACTCGTCGTAGCCGGTGCTCTCGTTCCACCGCAGACGGATGCCGCGATCTGCGAGATGCGACGGAAGGTTGCGCTCCCAGAGGTCGGCGGGCTCACAGACATGCCCGTCGGCATCGACGATGTAGTCCCGCTGCTCTGGGGTTTCGGTCTCTGACGCTCGTGTCATGTGGTCAGGATCCCCGCGTCGCCGCGGCCCGTCAACTTTGGGCTCACCCGGTGCCGGGACGCTCCAAGGCCTGCGCGGAGCCGGTGTCGCCAACCGGGGCCTGCGGCTGCACCTCGATCGTGTCGATGAGGACGCCCTCCGGCGCGGTGACCGCCATCACGACGGCCCGCGCGACCGCGTCGGCCTCGAGAATGTGAGCGTGGCGACCCAAGCCGAAACGAGGCCAATACGTCATGAGGTCTTCGAGCACGTCCATCGGCCAGCCGAATCCGAACTCGCTCATGGTGGGGCCGACCCGCACCGTGATGGAGCGGATACCCGTCCCTTCGAGCTCGAGCGACAGCGTGTGTGCGAGGGCCTCAACGCCGGCCTTTGTTGCCGAATAGGTGGAAAGACGTGGGCGCGGATTGCGGGTTGCATCCGACGTGATGAACACGAGGTCGCCGCGCGCAGCGCGTGCACGGAGAGAGCTGATGGCGAGACGAGACATCAGGATCGGACCGAGGAGGTTCGTCCCGACCTCACGCTGCAGCGCGTCGACGGGGAGG
>CAMDCC010000131.1 GCA_945889545.1 Bifidobacterium breve
GCGAGTGCGACAAAGAGTCTGGATGAGTGAGCGGTTCCGTCGCCACGTCTGGATTGCCGGCAAGGTGCAGAACGTGTGGTTCCGTGATGCGTGCATGCGGGAGGCGCGGGCGCGGGGCGTCGACGGGTGGGTCTGCAACCTGAGTGACGGGCGGGTGGAGGCTGTGTTCGAGGGGTCGCCCGATGCGGTGGGCGCCCTCGTCGCCTGGTGTCACGAGGGACCGCCCCGGGCCCGGGTCACCCAGGTCGAAGTGCAGGAGGAGCTCCCCGCCGGCGAGCAGGGCTTCGCAGTGCGCTGAGCAGTGCGCTGAGCAGGAGGAACGCGGCTCGGACGCTCCGTCCGCTGGAGCGCACGGGAGCATCGCTACGATCCCGCGAGGATGTTCCTCAAGTCGCTCACCCTCAAAGGCTTCAAGTCGTTCGCCGACAAGACCACGCTCGACTTCGAGCCGGGCGTCACTGTGGTCGTCGGGCCGAACGGTTCGGGGAAATCCAACCTCGTCGACGCTGTCGCATGGGTGCTCGGCGCGCAGGGGCCGCGCTCACTGCGCAGCGGCAAGATGGACGACGTCATCTTCGCGGGCACGCCGCAGCGTCAGGCGCTCGGGCGGTGTGAGGTCACGCTCACCATCGACAACACGACCGGTCTCCTTCCGATCGACTTCTCCGAGGTGTCGATCACGCGCATGCTCTTCCGAACTGGTGAGTCCGAGTACTTGCTCAACGACGTGCCGTGCCGACTGCTCGATGTGCAAGAGCTGCTCTCCGACACCGGCATCGGTCGCCAGCAGCACGTGATCGTGGGTCAAGGTCAGCTCGACACCGTGCTCAACGCAACTCCCGGCGAGCGACGCGGGATCGTCGAAGAGGCTGCCGGGATCCTCAAGTACCGCAAGCGCAAGGAGCGCGCTGAGCGCCGACTCGTCTCCACCGAGGGCAACCTGTTGCGCCTCAACGACACGCTGCGGGAAGTGCGCCGTCAGCTCTCGCCACTCCAGCGTCAAGCGGAGGCCGCACAGAAGCACGGCGGGGTGGTGTCGGAGCTGCGCGCCATCAAGCTGCACCTCGCCGGGCACCAGATCGCTGGGTACCAAACCCGCATCGAGCGACTGCGCGACGAGCGCGCCGATCTCGACACGCGTGACGTCGATCTGCGCACCCGCTTGCGCTCGCTCGACGATGCGGTGATCGACGCCGAGCACTCGCTTACTGCGCTTGGTGGAGAGGGCGTGTCGGACTGGTTCACTCGGGTCGAGTCGTTACGTGAGCGGGCTCGTGGGCTTGCCGCACTCGTGGGCGAGAAGCGTCGCGGGCTGGAGCGCGAGCTCGCCGCGGCTGCCGATGAGGGAGTGGTCGAGACGCTGGTCGCCGACCAGGTTGGCCTCCGTCACGACCTTGCTGCACTCGACGTCGAGGTCGACGCGCTCATGCTGCCGGGCACCGATGCACAGATCGCCGCCGACACGGCCGAGGCCACGCTCGGCGCGGCTGAAGAGCGGTGGCGCGTCGCAGAAGGTGACGCGGCGCGGGCGCGGGCGCGAGCCGACGCGATGCAGCAGCAACTCAGCGCGGCCCGCGCCGATGCAGCAACGGCCGAGCTTGATGCGCTCGACGGCGTCGTCGGCCCGGTCATCGATCACCTCGAGATCGAATCGGGTGCGGAAGCGGCAGTCGCAGCGGCGCTCGGTGAGGCGATGCGCGCTGTCGTAGTACGCGCCGGCGACGCCGCGCGGGTTGCCGTGGAGCGCTTGCACGCTGGCGACGCGCGCGCACTCGTGCTCGTCGTTCATCCCGATCGCACGCCGTCGATGTTGGGTGTTGATGTGCCCGCGGGTGCCCGAGCCGTCGTCGACTTGGTCTCTACTCGTGTCCCTGGCTTGAGTGATGCGTTGGCGCGGCTCTTGGCCCGCACGGTGCTGGTCGCCGACTGGCGCACGGCGCTCGATCTCGTGCTCGATCACTCCGACTTGGTCGCAGTCACGCCCGACGGTGACCGTCTCGGCGGCGACGGCGTCTGGAACGTGGGCGGCGCGTCGGCACCGGTGATCACCCAAGCCGCCGTCGATGAAGCGCTCGAACGGGCATCGACGGCCGACGTGGCGCGCGCCGAAGCACAGCGCACGGTGGAGTCGGCGCGGGCTGCGCTCGGTGCGGCCCGAGCGTCGGAGTTGCGCCGCGCCGCAGTGGAAGAGCGGCGCGCGGTGCTCGCCGCGCGGCTGGGTGAGGTTGAGGCGCGCCTTGCCGCGCGTGACCCCGCGGCCAACGCAGAAGCCGAACGCCAGCGTCTGGGGTTGCTCGACCGCGACTCGGCGTTCGCCACGCTGGCGCGTCGGCTGGCCGATCACCGCTCCGCGGTCGACGCACTCCACGACCGCCTCCGTGAGCGTCGCCGGCGCCAAGCCGACGCGGCACGTTCATCGGCCGAGCAGCTCGAGACGTTGCGCACCGAGCGAGCCGAGCTCGAGCGCGGTCTTGGCGAGGTTCGCGAGCGGCAGTCGCGCATGGAGATCGACGACGCCGAGACCCGCATCAAGCTCGAGGGATCGGTCGACGCGCTCCGGACCGAGTTCGATGTGGAGCCGGCCGCGGCGCTCGACGCGCCCGCGCCGACCGTCCCCGACGGCACCACGCTCGCCGGCCGGGCCCGGGAGCTCGAGCGCGAGCTGCGGCTCATGGGTCCGATCAACCCGCTCGCACTCGAAGAGCACCGTTCGCTCGAGGAGCGACACGAGTTCCTTTCGGGCCAGCTCGAAGATGTGCGCAACAGCCGCAAGGAGCTCACCCGTGTGGTGCGCGCGGTCGACACCGAGATCGTGCGGGTGTTCGAGCAAGCGTTCGCCGACGTGTCCGAGCACTACATGCAGCTCTTTGCAACCTTGTTCCCGGGCGGACACGGTCGCCTATTCCTGACCGAACCCGAGAACCTGCTCGACACTGGCATCGAGATGGAAGCGCGACCGTCGGGCAAGAACGTTCGGCGCCTGTCGCTCCTGTCGGGTGGTGAGCGCTCGCTCGCGGCACTGGCGTTCCTGTTTGCCGTGTTCCGAGCGCGCCCGTCGCCCTTCTATCTGCTCGATGAGGTGGAGGCCGCGCTCGACGACGTGAACCTGCACCGGTTCCTCGATCTCGTCCACGAGTTCCGCAACGAAGCGCAGCTCGTGATCGTGACGCACCAGAAGCGCACGATGGAAGCGGGCGACGTGCTCTACGGAGTGTCGATGCCTCCCGGCGGATCGACGCGAGTCGTCTCGCAGCGCGTCAGCGACGTCGTCGTAACTTGAGAGCGAGCAAAGTGCGCTCGCTCCCAAGCACCAATTCGTCCGACGCTCCCGCTCTTGGCGCCTGCGGCGCCGGGCCGCTCGGGCCCTGGTGACCATGGCGCTCGTCGCCTCGGTACCGAGCGCGCTTCTGGCCCAGCAGGCCGGGGGCAAGGTCGCGGCGTGTGGTCCGACCGCCGACCAGTCGTGGCTCTGTTCGACGGTCTACGAGATCACCGGCAACCGCGACGCAGCCGAGCTCGCCGACACGCTTTCCAGCCCCATTCGCATCGTGTTCATCGTGGTGCTCGCGGTGGTGGCGACTTGGCTCGCGCGGCGCGTCATTCGGCGAGTTGGTCACCGCGTGGGACTCGGTCCACAGATCGGGCCGTTGGGTGGTGCCCGACGGATGCAGCGCATCGACACCATCACTCACGTCCTGTGCAGCGTCACCACGGTCGTCATGTTCGTGATCGCACTGTTCGTCGTGTTGGGCGAGCTGGGCGTCGACGTTGCCCCGTTCATCGCCGGTGCCGGCATCGTCGGGGTGGCGCTCGGCTTCGGCGCGCAGAGCATCGTGCGCGACTTCCTCGCCGGGTTGTTCATGGTGAGCGAGGACCAGTTCGGGGTTGGTGACGTGATCGACGTGGGTGGCGTGGTCGGCACCGTCGAGGGGTTCACGTTGCGAGTGACGCGGTTGCGCGACGTAGAAGGCGCGGTGTGGCATGTGCCGAATGGCGAGATCAAGCGGGTGGGCAACCAGTCGCAGCAGTGGTCGCGGGCCGTGCTCGATATCGCGGTTGCATACGACACTGATCTGCCGCGGGCGACCGAGCTCATCAAGGAAGTGGCCTACGCGATGTGGAACGACGAGGAGTGGAAGCCCGTGATGTTGGCGGAGCCCGAGGTGTGGGGCGTCGAGGCGTTTGTACCCGAGGGTCCCGTGATCCGGACTGTCGCGAAGACGAAGCCACACGAGCAGTGGAACGTGGCGCGTGAGCTGCGCGCACGGATCAAGCAGACCTTCGACGACGGCGGGATCGAGATCCGTCGTTAGGAGCGCAACGTAGCCGTGCTCGGAGAGCGGGACGGCGGAGTGAAGCGACCCGAGCGGTCGCTAATCTCCCATTGATGAAGCGTGAGCGGCCGCGTCTGCGCGACCGGATGTCGAAGCCGCGTGGCGGGTTCGCCGGTTTTCGGAGCAGGCTGCGCTCCCGCGGGAAGCTCGACGACGAGACATGGGACGAGCTCGAGGAGACGTTGCTGCTCGCCGACGTCGGCGCTCCGATGACGGCGATGCTGCTTGAGCAGGTCAAGGCGCGTGCCGCGGCGGAGAAGGTTCGCGACGCTGACGCACTCCCGGCGTTGCTCGAGGAGGCGATCGCGGAGGCGTTGCATGCCGGCGCCGATCGGAGTTTGCGCCGAGCGGCGTCGGGTCCGAGCGCCTGGGTGCTCGTTGGTGTCAATGGCGTTGGGAAGACCACGACAATCGCCAAGCTCGCCGCTCGCGAGGTCGACGACGGTCGCCGAGTGCTTCTTGCCGCGGCCGACACGTTCCGCGCTGCGGCCGCTGATCAGCTCGTGCACTGGGCCGAACGTCTCGGTGTCGAGATCGTGCGGGCGCAGGAAGGTGCTGATCCCGGGTCCGTAGCGTTCGATGCGCTCGAAGCCTCGGTGTCGCGCGGTGTCGACGTGGTGCTGGTGGACACGGCCGGCCGTCTCCATACGAAAACCAACCTCATGGAAGAGCTGAAGAAGGTGTTGCGGATCGTGGAGCGCACACCCGGAGCGCTCCAAGAGGTCTTGCTTGTGCTCGATGCGACGACGGGGCAGAACGGACTCACACAGGCGCGCCAGTTCACCGAGGCGGCGGGTGTGACCGGTGTGGTGCTCACGAAGCTGGACGGCACGGCGAAGGGCGGGATCGTGCTGGCGATCGAGGCCGAGCTCGGTGTGCCGGTGAAGCTCGTCGGGCTGGGGGAGGCCGCCGAGGACCTGGTGGATTTCGATCCCGCTGAGTTCGCAGCTGCGCTCGTCGGCGCCGACGAAGCGAACGAAGAGACTGGCTGATGTTCGACGCGCTGAGCGACCGCTTCGACGGCATCTTCAAGAAGCTTCGCGGCAAGGGGAAACTGTCCGACGCCGATGTCGACGCGGTGGCGCGCGAGATCCGACTCGCGTTGCTCGAAGCCGATGTGCACGTTGCGGTCGTCAAGCGCTTCGTGAGCGAGATCAAGGAGCGCGCCGTCGGCGAAGAGGTGACGAAGAGCCTCACGCCCGGCCAGCAGGTCATCAAGATCGTGCACGACGAGCTCGTGGCCGTCCTCGGTGGCGCGACCGGGAAGTTGAAGGGCGGATCGGCGACACCAACGGTTGTGATGCTCGCGGGCCTTCAGGGGTCGGGGAAGACGACCGTCGCCGCGAAGCTTGCGCGTCATCTGGAGAAGGAAGGCAAGCGAGTGCTGCTTGTCGCGGCTGACCTGCAACGCCCCGCCGCGGTCGAGCAGCTGCGCGTGCTCGGTGAGCGAGCCGGTGTGCCGGTGTTCTCGGAGGCGACCGACCCGGTGGCCGTCGCGCGTGCCGGTGTGGAGGAGGCGCGTCGCCTCGGTCGCAACGTGGTCGTGCTCGATACGGCCGGCCGCATCCAGATCGACGCCGACCTCATGGACGAGCTGGCCCGCATGCGCGATGCAGTGAAGCCCGACGACGCGCTGCTCGTGCTCGACGCGATGACCGGTCAGGAAGCGGTAAACGTTGCCCAGACGTTCGCCGCCACGCTGCCGCTCACGGGTGTGGTGCTCACGAAGCTCGATGGCGACGCGCGCGGTGGCGCCGCGTTGTCGCTCAAAGAAGTCACCGGCCTTCCCATCGTGTTCGCCGGCACCGGCGAAAAGCTCGACGCGTTCGAGGCGTTCCATCCCGACCGCATGGCGAGCCGCATCCTCGGCATGGGCGATGTGCTCACGCTCATCGAGAAGGCGGAGGAGACATTCGACGTAGAGCAGGCCGCGCGCACCGAAGAGAAGATGCGTAAGGGCGAGTTCACGCTCGAAGATTTCCTCGAGCAGATGCAGCAGATGAAGAAGATGGGCCCAATCCAGAACATCATCGGGATGCTCCCCGGCATGCCGAAAGAGCTGCGCGACGCCGAGATCGACGAAGGTGAGCTCGGCCGCGTCGAAGCGATCATCCGCTCGATGACTCCGGCCGAGCGCCGCGACACACATCTGATCAACGGCTCGCGCCGAGCTCGAATCGCTGCCGGGAGCGGTAGGACGACCGCGCAGGTGAACGCGGTGCTGAAGCAGTTCGCCGGTGTGCAGAAGATGATGAAGCAGCTCACCAAGGGCGGCAAGAAAGGCCGACGCGGCATGCAGATGCCCGGCATGCCCGGGTTGTCCTAGATGCCAGCCACGTGGATGCCACCCGCGATGCCAGCCACATAGATGCCAGCCACATAGATGGCAGTCACGATCTACGGCGTCTGCGCCGTCACGTTCATGATGGTGATGTACGCACTCGAGAGTCGTGGGCCTCGGTTCGTGCTCGGGTTCGCGTTGGGTTGCGTGCTGTCGAGCGCTTACGGCTTCTGGTCGGGAGCGTGGCCGTTCGGTGTCGTCGAGCTCATCTGGTCCGGCATCGCGATCCGCCGGTACTCTGAACTGAGTCGACCTCAGGCTGCGGGCGAGGCGCTCGATCCCTAGGCTGTCGAGCATGGTCTCTGACAACATGAAGCTCCGGCTCCAGACCACCGCGCAAGCGGGCTTGCTGGGGTTGGTGATTGTCGGTGGCATTGGTCTTGCGGTCGACAAGCTGTGGATCGCGATCCCCGGCACGCTGCTCGGCGCATACGTCGGCTGGTGCGCTGTGCCCTCCTCCTAGAGCTGACCCACCTGCTGACCCACCGACCGACCGGCTGGCTGGGGGACCCCGGGCCCTGATTCGATAGGCTGCCCCGCTGGCGCGCGTACCTGACGCCTGCGCCTGTTGGTGATCGACTCGATCGACGTTTTTGGAGAGGAAGGGCCGCTCGTGGCCGTGAAGATCCGCTTGATGCGGGTAGGGAAGAGGAAGCAGCCCACGTATCGCGTGGTGGTTGCCGACTCGCGCTCGCCTCGCGATGGTCGCATCATCGAGACCATCGGGCACTACGGCCCGCGCCAGGATCCGTCGTACTTCGACCTCAAGGAAGACCGCGCCCTCGAGTGGCTGCGGCAGGGGGCCCAGCCGTCCGAGCAGGTCCAGAAGCTGCTGACCATCCACGGCGTGTGGGCCACCTTCGAAGCCGAGAAGGGCAGCAAGCCGAACACGAAGCTCAACCGGCGTGGATTCCTCACCGGCAAGGACGTCGCTCCGAAGCGCAAGAAGAAGGAAGTGCCTGAGGCAGCGCCTGTCGCAGCACCGCCTGCCGCTCCAGCCGCTCCAGCCGCTGAAGCAGCGCCCGCAGCAGAGGCGCCCGCAAAGGAAGTGGTGGCCGAGGCTCCGGCTGAGGTTGTCGCCGAGCCCGTCGCGGCTGAAGCGACCGCAGCGGAGCCTGATGCCGCACCGGAGCCCGAAGCCGCAGCGGAGCCCGAAGCCGCACCGGAGCCTGATGCCGCACCGGAGCCCGAAGCAGCAGCGGAGCCTGAAGCAGGAGATCCCGAAGCAGCAGCTGAGGAGTCGACCGAGTGACCGAAGACGAAGACAGGTTCAATCGGATCGACCCCGCCGACGTCGTGGACGACGACGATCTCGACGACGACATCGAGGTTGGC
>CAMDCC010000132.1 GCA_945889545.1 Bifidobacterium breve
GCGATGAACCCCGCGCGATGAACCCCGCGCGATGAACCCCGCGCGATGAACCCCGGGGATGTGCAGGCGGTCAGGCCGTCAGTCGATGTGCATGCCCGAGATCGCGCGGGCGATGACCAGCCGCTGGATCTCGGAAGTGCCTTCGAAGATCGTGTAGATCTTCGAGTCGCGGTGCCAACGCTCGACCGGGTAGTCGCGGGTGTAGCCGTAGCCGCCGAGGATCTGGATTGCTTCCTCGGTGACGTGCACCGCCACCTCGCCCGCCTTGAGCTTGCTCATCGATCCTTCACCCGACTCGAACGGCTTCTTCACCGCAGCCATCCAGCAGGCCCGCCACACGAGGAGTCGAGCAGCGTCGATCTCCATCTTCATGTCGGCGAGCTTGAACGCGATCCCCTGGTTCTCGATGATCGGCCGGCCGAACGCCATGCGCTCCTTGGCGTAGTCGAGCGAGAACTCGAAGGCCGCCCGCGCGATCCCCAAGGCTTGCGCACCCACGAGCGGGCGGGTGGCTTCGAACGTGCTCATCGCGGCCTGCGTGCGCGTCTTTTGGCCTTCCTTGGCGCGTGCGATGCGCAGGTCGAGCTTGTCCTTGCCGCCGAGCAGGTTGAGGCCGGGGATGCGACAGTCGTCGAGGATCACCTCGGCGGTGTGACTGGCGCGAATGCCGTGCTTCTTGAACTTCTGACCCTGGCTGATACCGGGCGTGTCGGGGCCGATCACGAACGCGGCGTGCCCACGACCCTTGAGCTCGGGATCGACGGCCGCGACGATCACATGCACGTCGGCGATGCCGCCGTTGGTAATCCACGTCTTGGTGCCGTTCAGCACCCACTCGTCGGACTTCTCGTCGTAGACGGCGCGCGTGCGCAAGTTCGATACGTCGCTGCCGGCGTCGGGCTCGCTCACAGCAAACGCGCCCAGTCCAATCTTGTCGGGGGTACCGAAGCACTGTGGAAGCCACTCGCCAATCTGTTGCGGCGTGCCGCTGGCGAGGATGCCGCTCACGGCGAGCGTGCTCCCGAGGATCGAGAGCGTGATCCCGGCGTCGCCCCATGCCAGCTCCTCGCTCGCCAGGGCGAGCATGAGGCCGCCCGGGTCGGCGACGCACTGCGAGAAGAAGTCGAGGGAGTAGAGACCGACCTTGGCCGCCTCCTCGATGATCGGCCACGGCGTCTCTTCGCGCTCGTCCCACTCCGCAGCAGCAGGGCGGACGACATCTTCGGCGAAGTCGTGGACCCACTTCTGGACCTGGAGCTGGTCTTCGCTGAGATCGAGACTGAACTCGGCCATCGGTGCCCTCCTCGACGCCGGATCGGGCCGGCCGCCCCTATGTTACTGGTCAGTAACAAGCCTATCTGGCCTGCACCAGGCGAGCACGCATCGAGTCCCCGGCCGTCAGGTTGGTGACATCTAGGGGGTTGAGGTGGTCGTGGTGGGTGGCGCGATTCCCGTGACCACGATCTGCTGCTGGATCTTCTGACCGTTCTGGCCGTTGGCCGTGAGCAAGTACGTGTGCTGACCGGCCGGGCAGGAGAACGGGAACTGCTGGTTGTCGGTCGGTCCGAAGTTGCCGAACGGCGCGGGCCCATCGATGCTGATGGTGACGCTGGAGGTGTTCGTGGTCGCCCACACGAGGTTGATGTTCACGATCCCACCACCCGCGGGACAGTTCACCGGCGACGGATTGATCGTGAACTGCAAGATCGTCGGCCCCGCGCCCGTGGTGGTCGTGGTGCTCGATGACGTCGACGTCGACGTCGACGTCGAACTAGAAGTCGACGACGTGGACGACGTGGACGTGGGCTCCGGCGTGTCGCCACCACCTCCGGCGGCGAGCGCGACCAAGGCGCCGATGATCAGCCCGAGCACCAACACACCACCCGCAATGAACCACAAGCGGCGAGGGTCGCTCTCGTCGTCGCCGAAGCCGCGACCACCGCCAGAACCACCCCCAGAACCCCCCCCAGAACCCCCGCCACTCTGGGGGTCGGGGCGGGTGACGGGTGCGGTCGCGTCTGCGCCGTACCCCTGAGCGGGCAGCGTTGCATCGGGATCTTGGATCGACATGGGCCAGGACCGTAGTGGAGAGACACCGCTCCATGGAGTGGAACGGGGTACGAGCCGGAGTCATGCATACTGCCCCGCACGATGAGCGATCACGACGACGCCGCTCGCTACGCCGCCGCAGCCGGCGCGGTTCTCTTGGATCTCCGCGCGCGCTCAGAAGCCGAGGGAAGCAAGCTTGGAAGCGCGCTCGGCGACGCGGGCGACGCCGATGCCAACCGACGCCTGCTCGAGCTGCTCCACGCCGAGCATCCCGACGACGCCGTGCTCTCGGAGGAGTCGGCCGACGATCCCCGGCGTCTCGAAGCCGACCGCGTCTGGATCGTGGATCCACTCGACGGCACACGCGAGTTCACCGAAGCCGGCCGCACCGACTGGGCCGTGCACGTGGCGCTGTGGGAACGGAATGGGGGTTCAGGTGGGGTTGATGGATCTGAAGTGCCGGGATTGACTGCGGGGGCGGTTGCACTCCCAGCCCAAGCACTCGTGCTCTCGACGGCTGAACCGCCGGTTGTCCCGGACAATGGCGGACGTCAGCTCCGCATCGTCGTGAGCCGCACACGTCCACCCCCCGCCGCACGTCGCGTGGCCGCGGCACTCGACGGCGAGCTCGTACCCATGGGCTCGGCCGGCGCGAAGACCATGGCCGTCGTCACCGGCGACGTCGACGCGTACGTACATTCGGGCGGGCAGTACGAGTGGGACTCCGCCGCGCCGGTCGCGGTCGCAGCTGCCGCCGGACTGCATGTGTCGCGACTCGACGGATCACCGCTCGAGTACAACCAGGCCGACCCGTGGCTCCCCGATCTGATCGTGTGTCGCCGCGACCTGGCCGATGCCATTGTCGCGGCAGCACGCTCTTCCTGATCTCACAACACCTCTTCCCACCACCACGCGAGGCCGGCGAGATCGGGGCCGGTGTGGACGACCATCACGGGGCCAAACTCGCCAACGAATGCCGTGGTCGGATGCTCGACTGCCGATACCCGGTCGAGCAGCTCCACCGCGGTAGCGGGCGCCAGCGCGTGCAGCGCCGCGACATGGAGTCGCGCACCCCGGACCTGTGCAGCCTGGCCGCGCGAGCGGTGCACGAGGGCAACGATCCGGTCGAGCGCAGCATCCCTGCTCAACGCCGGCCGCAAGCGCCGAACCAAGCCGGCACGAAACTCGAAGAGCGGGTTGATCCCGAGTCGACGGCCGGCCCACCCGGCGACCGCGGGAACCCGACCGCTGCGCACGAGATGGTCGAGCGTGCCCACCGAAGCAACGAGCCGAACCCGTGCGATCACCGCGCGAGCGCGAGCTTCGACCTCCTCGAGCGAAGCGCCGCGCCGTGCGGCCTCGGCTGCAGCGAGCACGACCAAGGCTTCAGCTCCGCCGGCGGCTTGCGTGTCGACGACACGAACCGGTCCACCCACCGCCTGCGCGGCGACGACCGCGGCTTGATAGGTCGCGCTCATCGACGACGCGATCGTGAGCACCACCACACCATCCGTACCAGCGCGCTCCTTGATCGCGCGCTCGAACTCCCCCGGTGTGGGTGCCGACGTGGTCACCTGCGGCTGCGCAACGAGCTCGTCGAGCGATCGCGCGCCCTCTGGCTCCGGCACGCCTTGGACGGTGAGCCACATGGGCACCACGGTGATGTTGGAACGCGCCGCTAGGTTCACCGGAAGTGCCGCAGCGCTGTCGGTGATGATCGCGACGCTCACGTACTTGCATTCTGTTCGATCGGCGTCGCGTCCGCAGGAGGAGATATCCGGACGAGCCCGGATACCAGCAGCACGAGCAGCCCTGACGCGAGGAGCACGACGCGTGCCGGTTCGAGCACACCGACCACGGGCCAGTGCAGGTCGCGCAGCCACCCCGAGTCGTGGAGCAGGTCACCGGCGAGCCCGGCGACGATCGCCGCGACTCCAAGTCCGAACCGGATCACCACGTGGAATGCCGCGAACGCAAGCACACGCTCGTTGCCATCCAGGCACGACTGGAGCGCACCCATGCCACTCGCCAGCGTGAACGCTGCTGCCGCACCGAACGCAACAGCACCGACGTCGGCCAGCGCTACCGATGCGGCGATGCTGAACGCCGCCACGATGGCGCCGATCGCGGCCACTCCGATGCGGGTCTCGCGCAGCGGGTCGCGTGCTCGCCGGATGTGCAGCAGACCGAGGCCACCAGCCGCACCCACTCCGAACAACGCGATCAACACACCGAACTCAGCCTGCGATGCGTCGAGCACGTCCTGAACGAAGACGATGCCGATAGAAAAGAGCGCCCCGAGCCCGAGGGCGACCGCGGCTGCCGCCGGCATCACCGCCCGCACGAGTGGGAGGCGGAATGCGGCCAGGAATCGCACGTCCTCGTCGGGCGAACCCGACCCACCTCTCGATGAGCCGGACGGCTGGGACAGCATCGTGAGCCGCGCGATGAACGCGAACGAGATGAGGAATGTGAGGGCGTCGATCCAGAAGACCAGCGCGAGCGGACGGTCGAAGAGATCCACGAACGGCAACGTCGCGACCGCAGCGAACGCAGCCGCGCCGAGCGGGATGGTGCCGTACGACGATCCGAGCACCAGCCCGTTGGCCACGGGAAGGTCGTCGCGCTCGACCAGTTCGGGGATGGACGCGTCGCGTGCTGGAAGAAACACCAGACCTGCAAGCTCGAGCAGGATCGCACCTGCGTACACCCACCAGATCTCACGTACGAGAGGAACGCCGGCCACGATCACCGCGCGGGCGGCATCCATCGCCAACATCGTCCGCCGCCGATCCCAGGTGCGCACCGCTCGCGCCGCGAGTGGGCCGCCAAGCGCGGCGGGCAAGAGACGCAGGGTCAAGATCCCGCCCACGGCCGTGGGCGACCCGGTCAGCTCGAGCGCGAGCGCCATGAATGCGATCGTGCCCATCCAGTCGCCCAACCCCGAGACCGCCTGACCCACGAGAAGATCGCGGAAGCCTCCGCGCCGAACGAGGGTGGCGACACTCATGGGATGGACTGGCTCATGGGATGGACTGGCTCATGGGGTGGGGGTGCTCATGGGGTCGGAGTGGTTGGATCGCGATCGAACAGGAGCCGACGCACATATGGCCGCGCGCCGGGTTCCGTCGGGGGCGAGTTGGCGAGCATGCGCTTCACCAACATCGGGACCGCCACGACGGCACCCACGACCGCGCCGTGCCCACCGTGCGTGATCGCGAGCACAGGCACGAGCGCCACTTCACCGAAGAAGCCGCCGAGCCCGGTCTCACGGAATGCCTTCCCGAGCACGAGGCTGCCGAGGAGCAAGGGAACACCGGGCCATGCGGTCACCGCGAGCGCGCCGAGCGCCGGCGCGACGCCGCGACCACCCATGCCGCCGAGGTACGGCGACCAGTTGTGTCCGACGACTGCGACCCCACCTGCAAGCGCGGCGAGGAGCCAGCGGTCACCCGCGAGCAACGGACCGAGCGCGCCCTTCGTCATATCGAGGATCCCGGACATCGCGAGCGGCCAGAACCCGGCGACCCGGTAGATCGAAGTACCCGACACCGTCCCGTACGGCGTGTCCCGAAGATCGATTCCCTTGACGCGCTGCGCGACGAGGTTCGAGAACGGAATTGCGCCAACGAAGAACGCGACCAGCAGCACCCCCGTCTCCGCCACGGAAGTCATTCTGCCCGGACTGGGCGGTGCGTATCCGCCGAGTGGCTATCCGGGGGTCACCCGCCGAGTGGTTTGATAATCAGGTTGAAGGCTTCGCCGAGGGTGGTCTGGCTCGAGATGACCGACTCGCTCACAACGGTGCGCGGCGCGGTCGGGCACGGAACGTTGATGGTGGACCCGGCCACGGCGGTCGAAGAGGAACCGATGACCGTGGTGTTGGCGTCGACCACGTCGAAGCTCGCGCAGACGCCGCGCAGCACGCGCCGACCGGTGACATCAGACACATAACAGACAAGCCGCACGAACCCAGGCCCTGGCGTTGCAGTTTCGGGAACGCCGATGGTGTCGCCGCCGGTACCGAGCCGCACGCCGTCGGTTGCGAGGAACTCTGTGGCGAACGCGCTCGACCCGCGACACTCGGCGTCGGCGTCAGGGCTCCCGACGACCACATAGCTGATCTCGGTGCCGGGCGGTCCCTGCGATGGGCTCACGCTTCCGAACCCAACGGTGTCGTCGCTCGTACCCGCGCTCGCAGGCACCGCGATGAACGCTCCGAGTGCGGCCGCGAGCAAGACCAGCATGCGGAAGTGGGCGGGGCTACGACGCGTCACTGCAACTCCTCGGGTTCTTGAAGATCGGGACCAGTCTGCCCAATCCCGGCTCGGCAATGGGGATCGGGCCATCAGCTGCCCACGTCAAGCAGCGGGAAGCTGGGGCAACAGCCACTGGAAGATCAGCTCGGCCGCGTCAGGGTTGAAGTGGACGCCGTCGTAGCGCAGCTCCACGCCGTCGAGGGTGTTCGAGTACTGCCCGTTGGGCGAGACGTGCTCGTTGAGATCCACGAGCGTGACCCCGGTGTCGGCTCGCTGTTTCACGTAGCGACGAAGCAGCGTGTTCCAATGATCGATCCGGGCCGGATCGTCTTCGTCCCAGATCGAAGGCTGACCGACCACCACGGGACGTTGGTTGTACGGCGCGGTCAGCAACACAACCTTGCCATCCCTCTCCCGCAGGATGTCGACGCCACGATCGAGCTGGTCGAGCAGGTAACGATCCGACTCCTTGGTGCCGAACGCGAGACTCGTGCCGTCGACTTCGATGTCTTGCACCACGAACACGTCGAAGACCACCACCGACACGACCGGCGCGATCTCGGCGATGTAACCCTGCCATTGCGTGGGCCACTCGTCGCAGGTCGGCTCGGTGGGGGCTGTGCGCCCACCGTGCTCGATCGTGGCACGCTGCGCGAGCCCACACGCGAGCTGCCCGCGGTTGAACAGCTCGACCCCCGCCGCGTGCGAGCCTCGATCGAAGCCATCACCCAACGTCTTGGCCACCGAGTCGCCCACGACAAGCACGCTCGCAGGCACAGGGACCGGCGTGCCGGGGATCGTGGTTGCCGTAGGAATCGCGACTGCAACCTCCTCCGGTGCGCTGCGAAGCACAGGAACGAGCAGGAAGACCAGGGCGAGGATCACCGCGGTCACGGGCACCACGACCAGCGCGCGACGCGCGATCACCGGCCACGCGCCTCGCCGCACCGGAAGCTCTACGAGGTAGTACGACGCCACGGCGAACCCGCCGCTCACCACCAGGCGCACCAGCAGGAGACCGGTGCCACCCAACCCGACGCGGTCTTCCGTGAGCGTGAGGTAAACCGGCCAGTGCCACAGGTACAGCCCGTACGAGACGAGTCCGACGGCACGCAACGGCGGTGGTGAGAGCGCGGCGCGCACGAGGTTGCGGCTCGGCTGCACCGCCGCGGTGATCACCAGCGCACACGCGATGGCTGCGAGCAGATACCCGCCGCGGTACATCCACTCGGCCGTGTCCTTCGTGATCACGAGCATCACCACAAGGACCACGAGACCAACAAGCCCGGCGCGTACCACGGGTGCGGGTCGCGGCGGCCCATCGCGACGAGTGCGGAGCCGCAGCAGCAATGCCGCCAATGCCGCACCGACGAGGAGCGCTTGCGCTCTCGTGTCGGTCCCGTAGTACACGCGCGACGGATCGCCACCCGGTGTGAACAGCACGGCCATGAGCGCGGCAGACGCGAGCGCGCCGCCCACGAAGATGCGCGTCAGCGAGCGCAGCTTCGGGCGCCACCGCAAGAGTCCAACCATGATGAACGGCCACAGCAGGTAGAACTGCTCTTCGATCGCGAGCGACCACATGTGTCGCAGCGGTGAGGGCGCGGCGAACTGCTCGAAGTAGCTCTGATCCGAGAAG
>CAMDCC010000133.1 GCA_945889545.1 Bifidobacterium breve
GTAGGTGACGAAGCGACCGGAGCGCCACGCGTCGAGCATCGAGCTGATGGTCTCGCGGGGGTCGCGGTAGAGGTAGACGAAGCGGGCCTCGGGGAACGCCTGGGCGAGGAACGGGATGCGCAGCGCGTTCTTCGGCGTCTTCTCCAGCAGCCGCGTGGGCCCGCCCGGGGGCCGTTGACCCTCGCGGTCGCGGAGGCGGTAGACGAACGCGTCCTTGAGGTGCGAGACCACACCTTCGGTGGCGTCGGCGGCACTCAGGCAGTTCGATTCCCACCCATGCGCTTCGGGGCTCAGCGAGGCGATGGCCTCGATCAGCTGATGGCTCTCGCCGCCGATCGTGTAGAGGTCGGGCGCGCGCGCGAGCGTCTCGAACAGCAGCGACGACCCCGACCTTGGGCTCGACACAATGAAGATGGACTCTCCGATACGCGGCGGGCCTGCGAGCTGCGCGGCGATCGGGAGCGGGCGCTGCCGCGGTGCTGCCCGTGCGCCGCGAGGACGGGGCGGCGGGACATCGGCATTCAGCGCAACGCCGAGCACCAACTGCCGGAGCGCGGTGGGCAGCTGCACGCCGTTGGCGAGCACGATGCCGTCCCACGGCGCGACGACGGCGTCGGTGGCAACGAGCAACGCGCGGTAGTGCTCGGCCCCTTCGGGTGCAAGGCCGAAGCGCGCGTACGTATTGCGCCAGTCGTGACGGAATCGTGCCAGCGGCTCAGTCACGAGCGACGCGTGGCTGGCATCGACCGCGCCAACATCGGTCACCAATGCGGCGAGGATCGAATCCACCTCATCGGGAGCCATCACCGTCGGCCAGTTGACCGTCTCGAGGGGGATGGGCGGCGTGGCGTCGGGCGTGAACTCGATCGTGCGGAGCTCGCGCTCGGGATGCTCGATCAAGTCCCAGAGCTCGGCGCTGCCGACCGTGTCGATCACCAGGTGCACGCGCGGCGCCGACGCGGGGTTGTCCACCCGGTGCTGGTTCCAGGTGTTGAACACCCAGACCTCGCCGGCCGCCATGTGCGTGGTCACGCCGCTCACCTCGAACATCACTTCGGGTGTGGTGACAACGGGTATGTGCACGCGCACGTGGTGCCACCAGTAGTAGTTGGTGTCGACGTGCGCGCGGAGCTCGGTCTCGTGGGCGATCCGCATGAACCGTGTGCGCCCGATCGTGGCGTTCAGGCCGGCGAGCACCTGGCGCGCATAGGGAAGGTGTGCGAGGTGTGGGGTCGGCGCCATCGGCCCCTTGGTCGAGTCGTCGTCGGGATTCCCTCCGGCGGCGAGAAGGGCGAGCGCGGTGTTGCCCGGCGCCCCCTCGGGATGGTCACGCCACGCCGACTCGTCGATCGCCTCGAGCTCGGCGGCGAGGCGCGCGGCATCCACTCTCAGGGGCAGCCGGACGAATGGTTGGTTGAGGCGCATGGAGCGGGCCAACGGTAGTGGGGCCTCGGCGCGCGCTTCCTGCCCGGCCCTAGGCTTCCTCGTGCGCCACTCGGTGGGCGCCGAGCGCACGGGGGCGGGGGCGAGCGCGATGGACGACCAGGGAGAGCCGACAGCCGGCCAGTGGGCCGACGACCCGAGCGGGCGTCACCGCTTCCGGTGGTGGGACGGCTCGCAGTGGACGGGTCATGTCTTCGATGGTGAGCACCCACCGAATCGGGCACCGGGCACGCCAGCCAGGCAGGGTGCCCGTCGCCCTCGCCGCGAACCGCGCCGAGCGCGGGGCGACGCGCAGGTTGAAGCGGGTGTCGAGGCGGACGTTGAGGCGGGAGTCGATGGGGATGACGACGAGCCGAGGCCGCGCCGAGGCGGTCCACTCGCCGGGCTGAGCGACAAGGGGTTCTGGACCGGCGCCGCGGCGGGCGGCGCGGTCGTGGCGTTCATTGCTGTGCTCGCATCGGTGGCGCTGGGCGGGGGTGGCGACTCCTCGACCGCGACGACCACCACCTCGGAAGCAACGACGACGTCGACCGAGGCCACCACCACGAGCACCGCGGTGACCACCACCACGCTGGCTCCTGGTCGCCCGGTCGCGGAAGTGCGCCTGCAGGTGCTGAACGCTTCGGGGGTCTCCGGCGCGGCGACGGAGAAGTCGGACGCGCTGCGAACGTTGGGCTACACGATCGCCGGCGCCGGCAACGCGCCGACGCGCAAGGGCACGATCGTGCAGTGCAACACCGGTTTCGACGCCGAGGCTGCGCAGCTGGCGGTAGCGGTGGGCGGCGGCGCGACTGTCCAGGCAGCTCAGACCGCAGGGACGACCGTTCCCGCGGGCTCTGATTGCGTGGTCATCCTCGGGACCCCGTAGGGCGGGACTTTCCCGCGCGCCTACTCGGGGGCGTCGGTATACGAGTCGCGCATGCACTTGCCGCACGGGCGGAAGCCTGCGGCGCGTGCGGCATCTTCGTCGGCGAAGAACACACGGTGGCGCTGGTAGGTGCCCTTCTTGAGCCCGGCCTTCGGTGCGCGGCAGTCGAGGCGTCCGTAGATCATCGTCTTCTCGTTGCCGCCGAGCGTCCCCGGCTCCAAACAGTCGAAGGGTCCGTTGGCACCGAGCAGTCGATACATCTTCAATGGTGTGGGCACGAGCCAACGCTACCGGCCACCGGCATCGCTTTCCGACAAGTGAACACACGGCGAACACTTGGTGAGTGGCGGCGAACCATGCTGCGCCAGCGCCCACGCCCCGTACGCTGCCGTCCGATCTCGACGCTCGTGAGCACGGAAGGAATCGCATGACCGACGACCTATCGTCGTCCCCGACCGATCCCGGGCCGTTCGCCGGCGTCGAGGGACGCCGGTCCGTCGACTACCTGCTGCGCAACACCCAGCAGCAGCTCGTCGCGCTCGGCGGCCAAGCCGACTTCAAAGCCAGCGTGATGATCACGGCGTCGGCCATCGTCACGAGCGTCGCCGCATCCCAAGTCGGTGACAACGACTTGAAGTGGTCGGCGATCGCCCTGATGTCGTTCGTGGTGATCGCATTACTGGCCTCGGTGATCGCGGTGTTCCCGAAGTTCGGGAAGCACACCGACAACGGCTCGGAGCTCCCGGCCCACTTCAACCCACTGTTCTTCGGGCACTACTCCGGGATCCCGAAGGACCGATGGCTCCAAGAGATCGCCGCAATTGCCCGCGACGACGGCGCGATCTACAAGACGATCGCATCCGACATCTACGACCAGGGCGTCTACCTCGTGCGGGCCAAGTACAAGTACCTCCGCGTGAGCTACGCCTTCTTCCTGACCAGGTTCATCGTCGCCGGCGCGACGCTCATCGGCACCTCGATCTTCGACTGATCACCGCTCCTCCCCGGGGTATGACGCGACCGTCGGGTGTGGTGAGAGACTGCTGCGCGGGCGAGCCGCGCACTGAAGGGACGATCGCATGGACACAACCACGACTGAGATCGCCGACGGCATCTTTCGCATCTCCACGCCGGTCGAGATGCCGCCGAAGGGCTTCTCGATGAACCAGTTCATCGTGAAGGCCGACGAGCCGCTGCTGTTCCACACCGGTCCGCGCGGGATGTTTCCCTTGGTGTCGGACGCGGTGAGCAAGATCGTGCCGCTCGACCAGCTTCGCTGGATCACGTTCGGTCACGTGGAAGCCGACGAGTGTGGCTCGATGAACCTCTTCCTCGAGGCTGCGCCCAACGCACAGGTGGCACATGGCGCGCTCGGCTGCGAGGTTTCGATCAACGATCTGGCCGACCGCGAACCGCGTCCCCTCGGCGACGGCGAGGTGATGGACCTCGGTGGCAAGCGGGTCCGCAACATCGAGACTCCGCATGTTCCGCACAACTGGGAGTCACACATCCTCTTCGAGGAGACGACGGGCACGCTGCTCTGCGGCGACCTCTTCACCAGCCTCGGCGATGGCTCGCCCGCGCTCAGCACCGACGACCCCGTGGCCCCCGCGATCGAAGCCGAGGACATGTTCCACGCCACCTCGATCACGCCGTCCACCCCCACCACGATGCGGCGCCTGGCCGACCTCGAGCCGAAGGTGCTCGCAGTGATGCACGGACCGTCGTACCAAGGCGACGGTGGCGCGAGCCTGCGGGCCCTCGCCGATGCGTACGAGCAGCGGTACCTGGGCGCGGCCACTCGCTAGGTTCTCCACATGCCCGCTGACGGATCGCGGCTGGTGACGATCCGTCGCCGGCTGATCTCAGTTCCCGTGCTCTTCCTTTTGGGGCTGGCGCTCCTCGTGCTCGTGCCCATCTGGCTCCCGGTCGCGCTCATCTACGACCTCGTGCGCGCGCCGCGGCGGCTGCCCATCACCCGCCTGCTGCTGTTCGGGCTGTGTTGGACGTGGATCGAGATCGCCGCGCTCGTGCGCCTGACGTTCGCGTGGTTTACGGGCCGCGGCGGCAACGTCGTGCACATGACCAAGGTGCAGCGCTGGTGGGCCACATGCATCCTCAACGCGCTGCGCGTGACGGCCGGACTGCGTGTGGAGATCGAGGGGCTCGACGCGTACAACCCGTCGCCGGTGATCGTGCTCCCCCGCCACGCCAGCCTCGTCGACTCTGTCCTGTCGGTATGGATGGTGATCGGGCCAGCCGGCTTGCAGGCTCGCACGGTGCTCAAGCGCGAGCTGCTCGTGGACCCATGCCTCGATGTGGCCGGGAACCGCATGCCGAACTACTTCGTGGACCGCGACGCCAAAGACCCGTCCCGCGAGCTCGACGCGCTCCAGGCGATGACCACCGGAATGGGGTCGGGCGTGGCTGGCGTGATCTTCGCCGAGGGCACACGCGCCAACCCGGTGAAGCGCACTCGCGCACTCGCCAAGATCGGCGAGCGCGACCCGGCGCGCGCCGAGCGGCTCGGAGTGCTGCGTCATCTCATGCCGCCGCGCCCGGCGGGCTCGGCCGCGATGCTGGCGGGCGCGCCCGACGCCGACGTGGTGGTGGCGTGGCACACCGGGCTCGAGGGCATGGACACCTTCGGCGGCATCGTGCGGCGACTGCCTGGTTTCTCGGGACGCACGATCCGCTACGTGGCGCGACGCATCCCGCGCGCCGAGGTGCCCACGGGCGACGCGTTCACGCGCTGGCTCGACGACACCTGGCTCGGCCTCGACCGCGAAGTTGACGCGGCGCTCACCGCCTCCGGCGAGACCGACCCGACGGCTGCACCCGGCACCACGTGAGCCCCACCGTCACCGCGCTGGTTGTGGCTGCGGGCGCCGCGGCCGCGGTCATGGTGCTCACCTGGGTGGCCAGCCTGGTGCGACACGACGCGTCGCTCGTCGACCGGGTGTGGGGGTTCGGCTTCGTGGTCGTGGCGCTTGCCGTGGCGCACGCCGTCGACGGCAACGACGACCGGCAGTGGTTCCTCTTCGGGATGACCGCCCTGTGGGGTCTTCGGCTCAGCATCTACCTCACCTGGCGCAACTGGGGCAACGGCGAAGACTTCCGCTACCAGTCGATGCGCAAGCGCCACGGCGCGCGATTCCCGTGGGTGAGCCTCGTCACCGTGTTCGGCGTGCAAGCAGCGCTCATGTGGATCGTGGCGCTACCAGTCTCACTGGGGCAGGTGCCTGACGAGCCCGGCATCGGTGTGATCGCTGGTGTGGGTGTGGCGCTGTGGGCACTCGGCCTGCTGTTCGAGACCGTCGGTGACCTTCAGCTCGCGCGCTTCAAGTCCGATCCCGCGAACAAGGGCCAGGTGATGGACCGGGGCCTGTGGCGCTACACGCGTCACCCCAACTACTTCGGCGACGCGTGCGTGTGGTGGGGTATCGCACTCGTGGCGGCGGAGAGCGGTTTGGGCGCGATCGGCATCATCGGTGCGGTCGTGATGACCGTGTTGCTGCGGCGCGTCTCCGGTGTGACACTGCTCGAGCGGTCGTTGCACAAGCGACGCCCCGGTTATGCCGAATACGTGGCGCGCACCAGCCCGTTCGTGCCGCGCCCACCACGATCGGCGAAACCTCACCCGTGACCGACACGAACACGAACGACAACATCACGCCCGGTGACATCCTGGCGTGCAACCACCCGTCGGTGGCCGGGCGTGAGCGTGAGCTGCGCGCCCTCACCGACGAAGTCCGACGTCTCATCGCGGTCACCGTCACCAACACCGCGAACGCGACCGACACCGTGGCACTCACCGAAGATCTCGCGCGCGTGGTCGATCGCATCGCGGCGCACGTGCCCGACCCGGTGCCGTCGCGCCTTGGCCCCGATCGACCCGCGCACGGCGCGTACGACGGGATGCCCTACGACGTGGTGCATGGTCGCTACAACCCACTCGCGATCCCGGTCGTCATGCACAACGAGCAGCCGTTGGCCATCGGCACAGTCACCTTCACCACGCCATATGAAGGACCGCCCGGATGCGTGCACGGCGCGATCCTTGCGGGCGTGTTCGACATGGTGCTCACCGCGGCCAACCTGATGGACGACGCGGCCGGACCGACCGTGGAACTGAAGATCAACTACCGCAAGCCCACGTTGCTCCACACCGAGACGCGCTTCGAAGCCTGGATCGAAGGCCGAGAGGGTCGCGTCACCACGGCAGCAGGGCGAGCGCTGCAAGGCGACACGGTGACCGTCGAAGCGATCGGCAAGTTCGTGAAGCTCAAACGCGAGCAGGTGATGGCGCTCCAGCGCCGCGCTGAGGAGCAACGGTCGGGCTCATAGCCCGAGGCGCGCGTCACTCGATGCGGCCCACGCCGTCCTCTTGGAGTGCTTCGGGAAGGTATCCTTACTCTTTCCAATAAGTAAGGAGTTCCTAGGATGGAAGCTACGGCCCGGATGACGTCGAAAGGTCAGGTGACGGTGCCCAAAGCGGTGCGCGACGCGCTCGGGCTCGACGAGGGCGACAGTGTCGCGTTCCGAGTGGAAGGGCAGCGGGCCGTGCTGGCGCGAATCCCGGATCTTCTCGATCTCGCGGGTTCGGTGCCCGTTCCGGCTGCACGGCGCGGCGCGTCGTGGGACGAGATCCGCGCCCATGCGAGCAAGGCGGCCGCACGGCGCTCGCGCTGACTGGTGCTCATCGACACGAACGTCCTGATCCGCCACCTCACTGGTGACCCGCCGGGCCTCGCGCGCAAGGCAACTCAATTCCTCGAACACGCCACTGGGCTTGTCTGTCCCGACCTCGTCGTCGCCGAGACTGTGTACGTGCTCGAGTCGTTCTACAAGGTGCCGCGCGAGGAAGTCGCTCAGCGTATTCGCGCCATCGTCGCCTCCCCTGCCGTCTCCGTCGACGACGAATTGCTGATCTTGCGGACGCTCGAGGTCTACGAGTTCGATCGACTGCACTTCGCCGAGGCGTATCTCGTTGCGACGGCTGAGCGCTCCGGCATCGGGGCCATCGTGTCGTTCGACCAGAGCATCGATCGCGTCACGACCGTCCGCCGAGTTGAACCGCGCTGACTCTCTGACTCTTCGCTTCAGAGAGCGAGCGCTTCAGCCTCGGTCGTGCTCCATCGTGTTGGTGACGACCTTCCAGGCCGTCAGATCCCATCGATGCGGGTGCCCGCCGTCGGGGCCGCCACGGTTGCAATGCCGAGTCTCCTCGGCACGTGGCGCGTTCGCCTCGAACGTGGCGAAGCATCCCTTCTTCTGGCAGGGCACCCGGTCTGTGGTCATGGCGTGCCTCTCTTGTGCAGAGGGGCCACCGGGGACCAGAGCAGCTCACTCGGCTCTCGCACCCGAGCGGGTGCGCACGTGCTGCCGTCAACTTACACCCCAGAAGTGACAGGCACCCAGAGCGACAAGCGCCCCAGAGTGACAAGCTGGCTACGGTCGCCTCGTGAGCGCACCCGACATCGACCTCCTGGCGGGCGACTTCTACGGCGAGACCGCCAAGGTGGCACACGCCTGGATGCGGGCGAACGAACCGGTGCACTTCGACGAGAAGAACGCCATGTGGG
>CAMDCC010000134.1 GCA_945889545.1 Bifidobacterium breve
ACGCTGGCCGAGACCGCCTCGGTGTTCGGCGAGACCGTCACGTTCGGGCGCCTGCTCGAAGAGACCACGGACCCCGCCGCGCGCTTGGTGCTCATCGCGGAGAGCCTCGAAGGCCAGATCGCTACCGTGTTCCGCCAGACGGCGATGAACCGCTTCGAGGACGCGGTGCACACCGAGCGGCGCGAGCAAGGCGAGCTCAGCACCGATCGCTTCGGGGAGCTGTGGTTCGACACGCAGACCGAGATGCTCGGTGATGCGGTCGAGATCACCGACGGCTACCGCAGCTGGTGGTCGTACGTGCCGCACTTCATCGGCACCCCGGGCTACGTGTACGCGTACTCCTACGGGCAGCTCCTCGCGCTCAGCGTGTACCGCCAGTACGAGGAGCGCGGTGCGGAGTTCGTGCCCGCCTACCTCGACTTGCTCTCACGCGGTGGCTCGGCACCCCCAGAGGAGCTCGGCAAGGTGGTGGGCGTCGACCTTGCCGATCCCGGCTTCTGGGACGGCGGTCTCACGATCATCCAAGAACAGCTGGAAGCCGCCGAGGCCGCAGCCAAGGCCGCGGGCCGCCTCAGCTGATTACCCAAGAAGCCGATTACCCAAGAAGCCGATTACCCAAGAACGGCAACGTCAGAGTCGCGCGAGCTCGTGGCGGAGCTGGTCGAGGCCCATGGGGCCGAGCTCGAGCGCGCGTGAGTGGAACGCCTTGAGGTCGAAGTCGGCGCCCGCGCGTGTGCGAGCTGCATCGCGTCCCTCGAGCCAGACCCGCTCGCCGACCTTGTACGAGATGGCCTGACCGGGCCAGCCGAGGTATCGGTCGACCTCGCTGGTCATGAACTCCTCGTCGTAGTGGCTGCGCTCGACCACGAAGGGGAGCGCGAGCTCCGGTGTCCACCGCTCGCCGGGGTGGAAGCGCTCGGACTTCGGGATCTCGAGCTCGAGGTGCAAGCCGATGTCAACGATCACGCGCACGGCGCGCATCGCCTGGGCCCGCAGCATTCCGAGCTCGAACGCGGCGTCGTCGAGATAACCGAGCTCGCCCATTAAACGTTCGGCGTACAGCGCCCATCCTTCGGCGTGGCCGGAGTTCGTGGCGAGCGTGCGCTGGAACCGATTCAGTCGGTCGGTGAGGTGGCGCGTCATCGCGATCTGGAGGTGATGACCGGGAACCGCTTCGTGGTAGCAGGTTGACACCTCACCCCACGTGGGGAAGCGAGTGCGTCCTTGCGTCGGGTACCACGTGCGCCCGGGACGGGAGAGATCTTCCGACGGTCCGGTGTAGTACATCGCAGCCGCGCCGCCAGGCGGAGCGATCATCGCCTCACAGCGCTTGATCGCGTCGGGGATGTCGAAGTGCGTGCCGTCCATCTCGCTGATGGTTCGGTCGATGAGCTCTTGCAGCCACGCGCGAAGCGCGTCCTCCCCTTCGATGGCGCGGGTGGCGTCGCGCTCAAGGTGCTCGATGACCGTCGGCAACGGCTCACCCGGGAGGATGCGCTCGGCGGCCATGCCCATCGCGTGCTCGATACGCGCCAGCTCGTCCCATCCCCACGCGTACGTTGCAGTCAGGTCGAGCTCGGTGCCGTTGAACACGCGGGCCCAGAGGGCATAGCGCTCAGCTCCGACGGCGTCCTTCTCCGAGGCCTTTGGCAAGTACTCGTCCACGAGGAAGCGTCCGAGCGCGCTGTACGACTCGGTGGCGCGAGTCGCCACCTCGTCGAGTCGGGCTCGGAGCGCCGGCTCGTCAATGCCGGTGGCGTCGTACTCATCCACGAGCGCGAGGAAGAACGCCTTGTGCTCGTTGTCGCGCCCGGCCCATGTGTCGGCCTGTCGGGCCCACGCCACCACCTGGCGCCGGGCCGCGACCACGCCCTCACGGAGGCCTTCACGCAGCGTGCTGACGAGCGTGTCGAACGCGTGAGGCACTGCCGCAGCACGGGCCGCGATGGTCTCCCAATCGGCAACATCGTCCCGGGGGAGGAGATCGAAGCAGATCCGCACGTCCGAGACCGGGCTGCCGATGATCCGCAGCGGACGCAGCTCTTCGCCAGCTTCGGCGACGTCGATGGTCGCCTCGAGATGGTGACGCAGCACCTCGGCTGCGATGCGGTCGCCGTCGTCTTCGATTGGTGCGGCCTGCAGGTCGCGCAGCACGGTGCGGGCGTGGAGGCGGCGTTCCTCGACGGCTTCGGGGGAGTAGTCGGTGAGCTCGGCGTCGTGGCCGGGAATGCCTTCGAACGTGGCGGTGACCGGATCGAGCGCGGCGAAGCGTTCGACGAAGGCTTCCGAGATCGCGTGCACCTGGGTACTCATGGGCCCGGGAGTCATGGCTGGTCGAGCATAGGGTGTAGGTCGATGACGAGCCTCGCTGGTGCGCATGTGCTCGTCACCGGCGGGTCGGCCGGCATCGGCTACGCCACCGCAGCGCGCGCACTCGAACGCGGTGCTCACGTTTCTCTCGTGGCCCGCGATGTGGAACGGTTGGCGACGGCGATCGACAAGCTCGAGAAGCTCGTCGATGACGCCACGCGGGTTGCGGCCGAGCCAGCCGACGTGACCGATCCGGAGATGTTTCAGCACGCCCACGCACTGCTGGCTGCGCAGTTCGGTCCGGTCGATGTGTTGGTGGCGAACGCGGGTGGCGCCCACCCCGGTCACTTCGAAGAGCTGTCGGCGGAGGTGTTCCGCCAGCAGATGGATCTCAACTACTTCGGCACTCTGCACCCGATTCGCGCTGTGGTGCCGTCGATGATCGAGCGCGGCACAGGCCATCTCATGCTCGTGTCCTCGGGTGCGGGCATCGTCGGTGTGTACGGGTACTCGGCGTACTCGCCGGCGAAGTTCGCGGTGCGGGGATTGGCCGAGACACTGCGCTCCGAGCTCAAGCCGCACGGCATCGTCGTGGGCTGCGCGTATCCCCCCGACACCGATACGCCCGGCCTCGTGCGTGAAGGCGAGACGAAGCCGGCCGCGACCGCAAGCATCTCGGCCTCCATCAAGGTCCGGTCACCCGTTGCCGTCGCCAAAGGGATCGTGGCCGGCATCGAACGTGACCGGTTGATGGTCACGTTCGACGGCACGACCGCGGCGCTGGCTCGCATCGGTGGACTGCTCGGCCCCGTCGTGCGTTCCACGATGGACCGCCACGTGCGCCGCGCCAATCGCAAGAACGCGGAGAGTGGGAGTATGGATCGCAAGAACTCGGAAGCCCAGGAGTAGGTTCAGAACGTGGCTGAGCCCACTCGCACCGAGACCGACAGCATGGGCCCCATCGAGGTCCCTGCGGCGCGCTATTGGGGTGCACAGACCCAGCGCTCGCTGCACCACTTCTCCATCGGCGACGACCGCATGCCGAAGGCGGTGATCCGAGGGATGGCGATCCTCAAGAAGGCCGCCGCGCTGGTGAACCAAGACCTCGGCGGGCTCACGGGCGAACAGGCCGACCTCATGGTGCGGGCCGCCGACGAGATCCTCGCCGGCTCGCTCGATGATGAGTTCCCGTTGTTCGTGTGGCAGACGGGGAGCGGCACCCAGACGAACATGAACGTCAACGAGGTCATCTCCAACCGCGCCATCGAGCTCGCGGGCGGGGAGCGAGGCTCGAAGACGCCGATCCACCCGAACGACCACGTGAACATGTCGCAGTCGTCGAACGACACGTTCCCTGCCGCCATGCACATCGCCGGCGCCGAAGAGATCGTGCACCGGTTGGTGCCCGCGGTCACCGAGCTCCGCGACGCGCTGGCCGCGAAGTCGGCGGAGTACGCCGACATCGTCAAGATCGGCCGCACGCACCTCCAGGACGCCGTGCCGCTCACGCTCGGTCAGGAGTTCTCGGGCTATGTCGCGCAGCTCGATGCCAACCTCGAGCGGATCCAGCAAGTGCTGCCGGGCATCTACGAGCTGGCCGTCGGCGGGACCGCGGTCGGCACGGGCCTCAACAGTCCGCCCGAGTTCGCCGACCAGGTGGCGGCAAAGATCGCGGAACTCACCCGCCTCCCCTTCGTGTCCGCGCCCAACAAGTTCGCCGCGCTGGCCGCGCACGACGCCGTGGTGTTCGCCAGTGGCGCGCTCAAGACGCTCGCGGCGTCGCTCATGAAGATCGCCAACGACATTCGCTGGCTCGCATCGGGACCGCGGGCCGGCCTGGGGGAGCTCTCGCTCCCTGAGAACGAGCCGGGTTCGTCGATCATGCCGGGGAAGGTGAACCCCACCCAGAGCGAAGCGATGACGATGGTGTGCGTGCAGGTGCTCGGCAACGACACCGCGATCGGCGTCGCCGGAACGCAGGGCAACTTCGAGCTCAACGTGTTCAAGCCGGTGATGATCTTCAACCTGCTGTCGTCGACCGGGCTGCTTGCCGACGCGTGCACGAACTTCCGACGCTTCGCGATCGAAGGCCTGGAGGCGAACCGCGACCGGATCGCCGAGCACGTGCGCAACTCGCTCATGGTGGTCACCGCGCTCACCCCGCATATCGGCTACGACAAGTCGGCCGAGATCGCCAAGCACGCGCACCACGAGAACACCACCCTCAAAGAGGCGGCGGTCACGCTCGGGCACATCTCGGCCGAGGACTTCGACCGTTTGGTGCGGCCCGAGGACATGACCAGCCCGGGCTGAGCGCGCCTCCCGGCGTCGGTCCATTCCCAAAGAATGTGATACCCGACTGATCGAGTCGGGAATGAATGTCGGTGCCCCGAGGTTCCAGGGCCTGTGACGCCAACCGATCGATCAACGCTTCCCCTGCTCCCATTGCCTACCGGAGTGGTGCTGCCCCAGATGGTGGTGACCCTCGCCCTGGAGTCCGACGAGGCCCGGGCGGCGGCCGACGCCGCCCTGGCCGATGAGCAGCTCCTGCTGCTCGTACCCCGCCTCGACGGCCAGTTCGCCACGGTGGGCACGGTTGCCCGCATCGAGAGCGGCGGTGATCTCCGCGGTGGTGTTCGAGCCGTCGTGCTGCGCGGGCTGCACCGAGCCATTGTCGGCACCGGCGTCCCCGGAAGCGGTGATGCGCTCTGGGTCGAAGCGCAGCTCATCGAAGACCCCGAGCCCACCGACCGCACCCGCGAGCTGGCGCGCGAGTACCGCACGACCATCGGGTTGATCGGTGAGCGCATCGGTGCCGGCCGACTCAACGAGGCCCTCAAGGGCGTCACTGCTCCGGGCGCGTTGGCCGACACCGCGGGTTGGTGGCCCGACCTCACCGTCGAGCGCCGCTTGGAGCTGCTGGAAACGCTCGACGTGGATGAGCGGCTCGAAAAGGTTCTGGGATGGGCGCGTGACGCGCTCGCCGATCTTGAGGTCACCGAGAAGATTCGTAGCGACGTGAGCGAAGGCATGGACAAGCAGCAGCGGGAGTTCTTGCTGCGCCGTCAGCTCGACGCTATTCGCAAGGAGCTCGGCGACGGCGACGAGGACGTCGCGTCGGAGTACCGCCGTCGCATCGACGAGTCGTCGCTGCCGGAAGGTGTGCGCGACGCCGCGATCCGCGAGGTCGATCGCCTGGAGCGCGGGAGCGACCAGAGCCCCGAACAGGGCTGGATCCGCACCTGGCTCGACACCGTGCTCGACATTCCGTGGGGTCAGAGCTCCGAAGACAACCTCGCGCTGGACGAAGCGCGTGCAGTGCTCGACGCAGACCACACCGGCCTCGACGACGTGAAGGACCGCATCGTCGAGCTGCTGGCCGTGCGCCGGCTGCGTCGCGAGCGAGGCATGACCGAAGCGGCCGGTCGCGGCGCGGGTGCGATCCTGGCGCTCGTCGGTCCTCCAGGGGTGGGCAAGACCTCGCTTGGTGAGTCGATCGCCCGTGCGCTCGGCCGCAAGTACGCGCGTGTCGCGCTCGGTGGCGTGCACGACGAAGCCGAGATCCGTGGTCACCGCCGCACCTACGTCGGTGCTCGCCCTGGTCGCATCGTTCGTGCGCTCAGCGAGGCCGGGACGATGAACCCGGTCATCGTGCTCGACGAGGTCGACAAGCTCGGTGCCGACTACCGAGGCGACCCATCGAGTGCGCTGCTCGAGGTGCTCGACCCCGCGCAGAACCACACGTTCCGCGACTCCTACCTGGAAGTGGATCTCGACCTGTCCGATGTGCTGTTCATCGCCACCGCGAACGTGGCCGAGACGATCCCTGGTCCGCTGCTGGATCGGCTCGAGGTGCTGCGCCTCGACGGCTACACCGAGGACGAGAAGGTCGCGATCGGTCGCGGGCACCTGCTCGCGCGTCAGCTCGAGCGCAATGGTCTCGAAGCCGACGACATCGAGATCAGTGACGACATCCTGCGGCTCGTGGTCACCGACTACACGCGCGAAGCCGGCGTCCGGAACCTCGAGCGTGAGCTCGGCAAGCTGCTCCGTAAGGTTGCGGCGCGGGTGGTGGGTGGCGACCAAGCTCGTCCGCTCACGATCGACGAGCCGCTCGTGCGTACGGCGCTCGGCCGCTCGAAGTTCTTCCCCGAAGTGGCGGAGCGCGTCGGCGTGCCCGGCGTGGCGACTGGGCTTGCCGTCACCGGTACCGGCGGCGACGTGCTGTTCATCGAGGCCAGCGTGATGGACGGCGATCCCGGTCTCACGTTGACCGGTCAGCTCGGCGACGTGATGAAGGAGTCGGCACAGATTGCGCTGTCGTACGTGCAAGCGCATGCGGCCGCGCTCGGTGTCGATCCCGACGGCTCGCGCCGCCGCGTCCACTTGCACGTCCCGGCGGGCGCCATCCCCAAGGACGGCCCGTCTGCGGGCGTCACCATGACCGCGGCGCTCACGAGCCTGCTCACCGGGCGCGCGGTGCGACCCGATGTCGGAATGACGGGTGAGGTCACGTTGCAAGGACGAGTGCTGGCCATCGGCGGCGTGAAGCAGAAGGTGCTGGCCGCGCAGCGCGCCGGCCTCACCACGGTGATCCTCCCGGCCCGCAACGGCCCCGACCTCGACGACGTACCCGAGTCCGTCCGCAGCGAGCTCACGTTCCATCTCGTCGACGACGTCGCCGAGGTCATCGCGCTCGCCCTAGAGCCCCATCCCAAACCCGCCGCTCACACCAACGCCAAAGCCGCCTGACACCGGGGCTTTTCGGCACGCTGAGGGACACATGGACTCCCTCAACGTGCCGAGAACCCGGGGTGATGCAGTCCGAGGTCCTAGTGGTGGGGGACGCTGGCGAACTCGAGTTCTTCGCCGGGCTCGACGGGGAAGTGGCAGGCCACGAACTGACCGGGGCGCAACTCGCGCACCTCGGGCTCCTCCTTGGCGCAGCGGTCTTGCGCCTTCGGGCATCGGGTCCGGAAGCGGCAGCCGCTCGGTGGGTTCATCGGTGACGGCAGCTCGCCGCCGAGGATCTTGTCGGCGTCGGGACGGATCTCGGGATCCGGGTCGGGGATCGCGGCTAGCAGCGCTGCGGTGTACGGGTGGGCTGGGTTGGCGTACATCGCATCCGGCTCGCCGAGCTCGCAGAACTTCCCGAGGTACATCACGATCACGCGGTCGCTCACGTTCTTCACGACCGCGAGGTCGTGGGCGATGAACACGAGCGCGAGTCCGTAGCGCTCCTTCATGTCGCTGAGCAGGTTGATGCTCTGCGCCTGCACCGACACATCGAGCGCCGACACGGGCTCATCGCAGATGATGAGCTGGGGTTCGGTCACGAGCGCGCGTGCGATCGAGATGCGCTGGCACTGACCTCCGGAGAACTCGTGCGGACGGCGTCCGCCGTTGGCCGGGTCGATCCCGACCGTCTCGAGCACCTCTTCCACTTTCTTGGCCCGCGACTCGGTGTCGCCGATCTCCCAGATCTCGAGGCCTTCGGCCACGATGTCGCGGATCTTGCGACGCGGGTTCAGCGACGAGATGGGGTCTTGGAAGATCATCTGCATGCGTGGGC